>JAUVJT010000136.1 GCA_030592225.1 Candidatus Stahliibacteriota bacterium
CTATACCCTCCCGCTCCTTCAAACTCAAATGATGGTATTCCTTGTACATACATCCTTAGGATAACGAAATCCCTCTCGTTTTCCAAGGTGTTGCACTTCATTATTGAACCCACGCTTGACAACCCGCAAATCTCTCCTATTATCATCGCAATACCGTAAGGAGGAAATATGATACTGTTGTGGATTTTCATTGGCATACTTGCGCTTTTGATAATCATTACCATCGCAGGCTACAACACATTAGTGGTCAAGCGCAACCGCACGCGCAACGCGTGGCACCAGATTGACGTTCAGCTTCGCAGACGCTACGACCTTATCCCCAATATCGTAGAAACGGTCAAGGGTTACGCAAAGCACGAGCGCGAGACTCTGGAGAGCGTGATTGCGGCGCGCAAGCTGGGTATGGACGCCAAGACGGTGGAAGACGCGGCCAAGGCCAACAACATGCTGACCGATACCCTGAAGTCCTTATTCGCGGTGGCTGAGGCTTACCCTGATTTGAAGGCCAACCAGAATTTTATGGCGCTTCAAGAAGAACTGCGCACCACCGAGGAAAAGATAGCGTTAGCCAGACAGTTCTACAACGACGCGACAATGGAGTACAATACCGCTACCGAGAAGTTCCCGGGCATCATATTCGCCGGGCTGTTCGGGTTCAAGCGGTTTGAGTTCTGGGAGATTCCCGAGGCCGAGACCGCGGCGCGCGAGCCGGTCAAGGTTTCCTTCGATTAATCGGTTTGATTAGTCGAGACAAATCAATCGAATTAACAAGAACCGGCTAATCATGGCACGCCGTTCACTTTACGGACTCATTGCGGTCAACCGGTGGAAGACCGCGTTCTTCGTTATTCTGTTTACCATCATCATCGCCATCATCGGTGCGGCCGTTGTGTTCGTGTTCACCGAGACCTGGAACGGGTTTCTTGTCTGGTGCGTGCTGCTGGCGGTGTTCCTGGTGGGGTATAATATCATTTTCTTTTTTGCATCCAAGAGCCTTGCCCTTGCCGCCAACGGCGCTCACAAGGCTGATCCCGTGCAGTACAAGAGACTGCACAACGTAGTCGAAGAGATGGCCATTGCTTCGGGACAGCCCAAGCCCGGGGTCTACATCGTTAATGACCCCTCGCCCAACGCGTTTGCCACCGGGCGCAACCCTAAAAATGCCGCGATTGCGGTGACCACCGGTCTTTACGAAATGCTGGACCGCGCCGAACTGCAAGGGGTGATTGCCCACGAGATGAGCCATATCAAAAACCACGACATCCTGTTGATGACGATTGTGGCCATAATGGTGGGTGCGGTGGTGTTGGCTCGCGACATTATGCTGCGTTGGGGATTGTTCTTCGGCAGGGGACGCTCCCGTTCATCGGGCAAGGGTTCCGGCTACACTGCCCTGATTCGCCTGGCCATAGTATTAATCCTGCTGGTGCTGGCCTCCATTGCGGTGCTCTTAATCAGGGCGGCTATCTCCCGTCAGCGCGAGTACATGGCCGACGCGTCGGGTGCGATGATGACTCGCAACCCCGAAGGTCTGGCCCGCGCCCTGGAAAAGATCGGCGCGGCGTACAAGCCCATTCAACGCAAAACCACTGCCACCGCCCACCTCTACATCTCCTCACCGGCGTGTAAAGACCGCATCAATCCAAAAAAGCCGCACCAGAAGGTCAAGGTTAACCTGTGGTCTACCCATCCGCCCATCCAGCTCCGGGTGGAACGTCTGCGCAGCCTGAACCTTGCCGGCGACTACGCCCGGCAGTTTGCCTGGGCACGGGCAGAAGGTGTAGGATCGGCTGATCTCACCTCATCACCCGGAACCATGGGACTCGTGGGAGAACCCGTAACACCGCCCGTAACACTGCCCGTAACACCTCCCGAAATATCCACAACCCCAGTAACTTCTCCTCGACCTGAAGCCTCGGAACCGTCGTCTCCGACCCAATCCGCCACCCAATCCAGCGAGAAAAAGGAAGATAACTGGGTGGATGAGTATTTTAAGAAGGATTAGTACAGCTAACTCCTTTCCGTTGACTTGTAGATACACAGGGATATACTCGAGGTTCTAGTGTTTTGAATTCTTTTGTGAAAGGAGGATGCAATTGGAAAGAGTACTTTTAACCTCTGAATCGGTAACCGAGGGACATCCGGACAAGGTGTGCGATCAGATTTCCGATGCGGTGCTGGACGGGGTTCTCAGGCAGGACCCCAAGGGACGTGTGGCATGCGAGACCTTCATCACCGTGGGTCTGGTCATCGTGGGCGGCGAGATTACCACCGAATGCTACGTTGAGCTTCCCGGACTCGTGCGCGAGCTTCTGGCTAAGATAGGCTACACCAATCATAAGTATGGATTTGACGGGGCTTCCTGCGCCGTGCTTAACGCCATAGGCCGACAGTCCTCTGATATTGCCCAGGGCGTGGATACCGGCGGCGCGGGCGACCAGGGACTGATGATTGGCTACGCCTGCCGCGAAACCCCGGAGCTGATGCCCATGCCTATCATGCTTTCCCACAAGCTCGTCCGCAGGCTGGCCCAAGTCCGCAAACAGGACATCCTTGGCTATCTCGGCCCGGACGGCAAGTCTCAGGTTACCATCGAATACGTAAACGGCAAGCCGGAGCGTATCGCCAACGTGGTCATCAGCACCCAGCATACCGAAGAGATTCTCGATTCCACCGGCAATCACATCACGGAGAAGTCACGTTCGGAGATAATCGAGACGGTCATCAAACCCGTACTTCCCTCTGACCTCGACACCTCCAACGTCCGCTACTACGTGAACCCTACCGGCAAGTTCGTCATCGGCGGGCCCCAGTCCGATACCGGGATGACCGGGCGCAAGATAATCGTTGATACCTACGGCGGCCTTGCTCCGCACGGCGGGGGCGCATTCTCAGGCAAAGACCCCTCAAAGGTAGACCGTTCGGCAACCTACTTTGCCCGCTACATCGCAAAGAACGTCGTTGGCGCGGGTCTTGCCGATAGACTGCAGGTCAACCTGGCATACGTTATCGGGGAGCCTGATCCGGCGTCGGTTTCCATCAACGATTTCGGCACGGCAAAGATTGCCCCCCAGAAACTCCTCGACATCATCAATGAAGAATTCGACTTCCGGCCCAAGGCCATCATCGAGCGGCTCGATCTTCTGCGGCCCATCTACTCCGCCACCGCCGCCTACGGACATTTTGGAAGGACAGAAGATACCTTTACCTGGGAAAAGCTGGACGCGGTGGATGCGCTGCGGCAAAAAGCCGGGGTGTAGTGCGAACCTTTAGGTTCGCTAGCGAGACTGAAGTCTCGCACTACGTAAATTGTAGATTACAGACAAAAAGTGTCTGAACAAAGGAGGAGCTATGGCCCTTAAGAAAGGAATTAAAGCCGAGAAACCTGCCTTAACCTTGAATTTCGATAAGGAAGCCGCCGACGATCTAGAATACATCGCTAAGCTGATTGAGCAAGATACTAGTGCTACGATAAGTCTTGCGCTTGGAATTCTGAAGAAAATAGCCGGAGAAAGGAAACGCGGACACCGCACCTACATAGACATCGGTAGAGGACGGAAAGAAGAGATATTAATTAGTTACGCGGATGAACTTTTTGGAGATAGAGATGTAGCTAGGATACGGGCAGAACGCGAAGCTCGTGCCATGGCAAATGAGAATCAACTAACCAAAGACTTAAAGAGAGAAATAAACAAGTTGGTTGAGCAGCTAAAGAAAAGTTCTAAGGAGTAACAAGATGGCGGGTGATTCAAAAAGTAAAACTGTAGAAGTTAAAGGAAGGACCATAGCTCCTCCCATCAAAACAATAGAAGAACAGCGAGAGAGTACTGCAAAATGGCTTGCTTATGTAATTGCTGGAGTTTTTGCACTGACAACCCTGGTAACTATTGCTGCATTGATTTGGCTTGATCCTAGTAAAACGCCGACTCTCTTGGAGTTTGTGAAAGTTATCTTACCAGCCCTTACGGCCCTTCTCGGTACGGCTTTCGGATTTTACTTCTCACAGTCCAGATTAAAGAACAGAGATTAAACATGTAGTGCGGAGCTTGAGCTCCGCCGCGAACCTGAAGGTTCGCACTACGTAGGTTGAAGATTGTAAACGTCAACGAAAGGAAATTAAATGACTTACGACGTTAAAGACCTAGCGCTTGCCCCCCAGGGTAAGCTGCGCATAGAGTGGGCAGGCCGGTTCATGCCGGTGCTGGATTTGATTACCGCACGATTCAAGAAAGAAAAACCTCTCAAAGGCAAGCGCATTGCCGCGTGTCTGCACGTAACCACAGAGACCGCCAACCTGATGCTTACGCTCAAGGCGGGCGGGGCAAAAATAAGGCTCTGTGCGTCCAATCCCCTGTCCACCCAGGACGACGTGGCAGCATCCTTAGTTCGGGACCACGGCATCGAGGTGTTTGCCATTCGCGGGGTAAATAACAAGGATTACTACAAACACGTCAACGCCGCGCTGGACATAAAACCTCACATCACCATGGACGACGGCGCGGACCTGGTGTCCACACTGCACTCCAAGCGCCGCAAGCTTCTTTCCAACATAGTCGGCGGTACTGAAGAAACAACCACCGGAGTCATCCGCCTGCGTGCCATGGCCAACGACGGCGCGCTTGAGTATCCGGTGATCTCGGTAAACGACTCGCAGACCAAGTATCTGTTCGACAACCGCTACGGCACGGGTCAGTCAACGCTCGACGGCGTGATTCGCGCCACCAACTTTCTTATCGCCGGCTCGACCGTGGTCGTGGCAGGTTACGGCTGGTGCGGTAAAGGCGTCGCGATGAGAGCCAAAGGCATGGGCGCGAAGGTCATAGTTACCGAGATTGACCCCATCAAGGCTCTCGAGGCGGAGATGGACGGGTTTAGTGTGATGCCTATGTTCAAGGCCGCCCCGCTGGGAGATTTATTCGTGACCCTTACCGGCGACATTGACGTTATCTGGGGCAAGATATTCGAGAACATGAAGGACGGGGCCATATTCTGCAACTCCGGGCACTTCGACGTTGAGATCAACAAAGACGAGCTTGCCAAGTTGACCATCAAGAAGCGCGAGGTGCGCACCGAAGTCGTGGAACATACCCTCAAGAACGGCCGCAAGGTTTTCTTCCTTGCCGAGGGTCGGCTAATCAATCTGTCCGCCGCCGAGGGACATCCGGCTGTGGTGATGGACATGAGCTTTGCCAACCAGTCGCTGGGCGCCGAGTACATCTTTGCCAACGCATCAAAGATGGAGCGCAAGGTATACAATCTGCCTGAGAAACTTGACCGCCAGATTGCGGCAATCAAGCTCAAGTCCATGGGTGTGAAGATAGACAAGCTTACCCCGCGTCAAAAGGAATACCTGGCTTCCTGGCAGGAAGGAACTTGACGGAAAAAGCTCGAAAGATCACTGCGACAGTCCGGCGGCTTAAAGGTCTCACTCTTGCCGCTAAGGGATCATCAGGGCATTGGACGATGATGGATGCAGTTGAAGGCCTTGGCGGCAGCGATGGGGCAACGCGTCCGATGGAGCTTTTGCTTATGTCCCTGGGCGGATGCACCGGCATGGATGTGCTCTCGATTCTTGTCAAGATGAAGCAGTCTGTTGAGGATTTCCACATTGAACTTGAAGGTGAGCACGCACCTGAGCATCCAAAGATATACACGAAGATAGAGATGATCTACGTGGTTACGGGCAATGTTGATGTTGTCAAGCTGGAGCGCGCCATAGAACTCTCGGAAGAAAAATACTGTTCGATTTCTGCCATGCTGCGTGCAGGCGGGGTGAACATCCAGACAAGCTACCGGATCGAGCCTGCAGGCTTCACTTCTGAGTCTGACCAGGGATAAC
>JAUVJT010000135.1 GCA_030592225.1 Candidatus Stahliibacteriota bacterium
CGCATCATATCTATACCCTCCCGCTCCTTCAAACTCAAATGATGGTATTCCTTGTACATACATCCTTAGGATAACGAAATCCCTCTCGTTTTCCAAGGTGTTGCACTTCATTATTGAACCCACGCAGTTCTCTTTTCGGTGATCATCGGTATAATCATGTCGGTCATATGGCAGGACAAGGAACCGCCCCCTGCTGACGAGGCCGCGTTCAATTTTGAGAAGGACGAATCGGAAAGACCCATGTGGAAGACAATGTTGTTTTTTTGGCTCCTCGTCGCTCTCCTTATTCTTGCCGCCGGCCAGTCCTGGATTCACAAGCTCATAGGTTTCGCCGACCCCCTGGGCTACTGGCTGGCGTGGATACCGGCAGTAGCCGCTCTCCTCGGAGTCATACTCATTGTCATCCGCTGGTTCAAAAAGAGCGAGTTCACGGGCTGGATGCGCGAGACGTGGCGGTTCACCAGGATGATTTTCCCCTGGCTTCTGGGCGGGGTGTTCGCAGCCGGGATGCTCAAGGTGCTGATTCCCGACGCATGGATAGGGGCGGCGGTAGGTGGAAACTCCATCGGTTCAAACTTCACCGCCTCGATTTTCGGGGCGCTGATGTACTTTGCCACCCTTACCGAGGTGCCCATCATCAAGGCGTTTACCGAGATGGGTATGGGGCAGGGGCCCGCTCTCGCTTTACTCCTGGCCGGTCCCGCGCTCTCCCTTCCCAACATGCTGGTTATACGCCGCATCATGGGCTGGAAAAGGACGCTGACCTATATCGGTCTGGTAGTGGTGATGGCGACCCTTACTGGATGGCTTTACGGATTTATAACAGGTTAGTTGAAAAGAAAGGAGAGAAGATGTCAAATCTTAAGATAGAAATCCTGGGCGCGGGATGTCCCAAGTGTAAGAAAACCACAGAGCTTTTCCGGCGGGCGGTTGCAGAACTGGGCGTCGATGTCGAAGTCATCCACATCACCGACATCAACGAGATGATAAACCGCGGCGTTATGACGACCCCTGCGGTGTTCATCAACGGTAAGAAAGTAGTCGAGGGCAAGGTGCCTGCCATGCCAGAGGTCAAATCAATAATAGAGAAAGAGAAATAACTATGCCTTGGTTTATAGGCTACCCGCGCAGGGACATCCCTTGGTATCCGATCATAGATTCGGTCAAGTGCGTCGGCTGCGGGATGTGCATGAACTGCGGCAAGAAGGTCTACGACTGGGTCGAGGGCAAGGCGGTCGTCGCACGTCCATACGACTGCGTGGTCGGCTGCTCAACCTGCGCAACGCTCTGTCAGAGACGCGCCATAAGCTTTCCTGGGGTCGGCCTGGTTCGCGCCATCTACGCAAAGGAAAAGATATGGGATAAGGTCAAAGAAAAGCTCCAGGAAGAAGGCAAGATACCTTCATAAGAAGGATGTCGAGAGATGAAAGAATGCAGAAGCGGAAAAGAGGCATAATTCTGCTTGTTGTTTTGGGGGTTCTGAGGCCTGGTGTGGCAGGAGTTGTTCTTTATGAAAGGGCAGGTTGACAGTATGAGCGAATCGTGCATCATCTGTAAGTCCCCTGAGATTGACAATAACCCCCCGCGCTCTATAATCAAAACTAATGTTTAGAAAGCTAGTGGGAATTTTTGTGGGGGTGATTATTATCTCCCAACTTGCGGCGCAGGAATTCAGCGTATTCTACATCGCTTCACCTAACGGTACGCTGACCTGGTGCCGCTGCCCTGAGGGACCTTACGGCGGACTGCCGCGCAGGGCAAGCGCCGTCAAAAAGGCTCAGGCAAGCGATGCTCCCCTGCTCATCCTCGACGCGGGCGACCTGCTGGCTCCGTTCCCTTCACGCCTCAAGGACTCGGTATTCGTCGAGGCATACTCCCGCATCCCGCTCGATGCGGTGGCGTTCGGCGACCAGGAGCTTATTGACGGCTACGAGTTTTTCTCAACCAAGATGAAAAGTCGGCTTCCGTTCATCTGTCTCAACGCCTACCGCGACGGCAAGAGGCTGCTTTCACCTTACATCGTCAAACAGCGCAACGGGGTCAGTATAGTCATCACCTCGCTTATTAACAGGAACGCGGTCATATTCTACGAGCCGTCGTCCCTGGGAGGGGTGAAGATTGCCGACCCGGCCAGCGAGCTGCGTGCCATCCTGCCCGAGCTAAAACAGAAAGGCGACCTCATCGTTTTGCTCTCACACCTTGGCCTGGAAGCGGAGCGCAGGATAGCGGCAGAATTTCCCGATGTCGATATCATCGTTTCAGGTCATACTCCCGGTTATCTGCCCGAACCTGAAAGAATAGGTGCCACCTACATCCTGGGTGCAGGTACTGACGCCAAGCACTTTGGTTTTGCCCGATTCGATCTTGCCGGAGATTCCCTGATACTTATCAAGAACGATGTTTCAGCGCTTTCTGAGGAGTATGCAGAGGAACCAATCATACAGAAGATTGTTGCTCCCCATATCATGACAGGCGATGTCGAGGTTGACTCCGCATTGCTGGCACCAGACACGCAATCCGCTGCCGCAGCTCACTGTTCGGTTCTCATCGACGTTTTCTACGCGCCTGATTGCGATCACTGCATAAAGATGCTCAAGGTCTTTCTGCCCCGTCTGGATAAGCGCTATCCCGGGCTGTTTACGCTCAAACTGCATAATATCGACGTAATTGAGGAATTTTTCCTGCTCGAACAATGGGAGGAAAAGGCCAACGATGCGGACAACGACATACCGGTGATGTTTTTTGAAGGGCATGTCCTGGGAGGGGAGGAGATAGAGGGAAATCTCCAACGCCTGCTCCTTGGGCTTCGTTTCGGCTACTCTGCTGAAGATTCGGCCCGGCACGTGGGGGAAGAGTTGGTGGTGACGATAGATACGTCAATCAGCTTGCCTGCCGATAGCCTCGGCCACCCACAGGGAACGAGGGAGATAGTATTCTTTGAGATATTTGGCTGCAAGGAGTGCGATCGGGCACTTTCGCTTCTCAAAGGGATTGCAGCCCGGGATTCAACCCTGGCGATTCGCATCTACGCCGCTGAAGATCCGGATTCAAAGGCGCTCCTTGCCGCGTTCGGTTCAGTGTACAAGATACCCCGGGATAAGCGGCTGCTTACCCCGGTTATATTCTTCGGCAAGGGTCATCTCCTTCAATCTGACATAACCCTTGCCAATGTTAAGCGGCTGCTCGACGTGCAGGGTGAGCAATCCATTCCATGGAATGAGATTGAAGAAGCCCAGGGGCGCAGCGCCGAGGAAATCACCCAGGAGTTTGCAGGTTTCCGTATCCTGCCCATCGTCGGCGCGGGATTCCTTGACGGCGTCAACCCATGCGCGTTCGCCACCCTCATTTTCTTCATAACCTATCTTTCGGTACTGGGAGTGGATCGCAAGCGAATCATCTGGGTGGCTCTGCCATTTATTCTCTCGGTATTCGCCACCTATTTTGTCCTGGGGCTTATCGCCTACCAGATACTTGCCCTGCTTACTGTGCTTCGCTGGGTTTCCCGCGTCATAGTCGGCGCGACCGTCATCCTGCTTTTTGTCCTGGCCTTCTTCTCATTCAACGACTACCTGTTGCTCAAACGCGGCGAGGGTGAGAAGATGAAGCTCAAGATGCCTGCGCGTCTTCGCAAGCGCATGAATCAAATGATCCGCAAGCGCACCACGTTCGGAGGGTTTTTGATTGGGGCCGTAGTCACCGGTTTCTTCATCTCACTGTTTGAACTTATCTGTACCGGTCAGGTCTATTTGCCTACGCTTGTCTACATGGTTCAGGTTGCCGAGTTCAGCGGTCGGGCGTTGGGGTACTTGATTATTTACAACATTGCCTTTATTATACCCCTTGTGGTTATCTTCATCCTTGTACGGTTCGGTATGACCGAGAAGCATCTGCAGATATTCCTTACCCGTCGTGCCGGGCTTACCAAGATTTTTACCGCCCTGCTGTTTTTGGCACTGGCAGGGTTGATGGCGTTTTTCCTGTTGAGAGGGATTATATGACCGATCATCATGACGTTATAGTGGTGGGTGGGGGACACGCCGGCATAGAAGCCGCGCATGCCGCCGCACGCACGGGAGCAAAAACACTTCTCATTACCCTTAACATAGAAAGGATTGGGGAGATGTCCTGCAATCCTGCCATTGGGGGATTGGGTAAGAGCCAGCTCGTTCGTGAGATTGACGCGCTGGGAGGGCTGCAGGCCAGGCTTGCCGATCGTTGCGGTATTCACTTTCGCAGGCTCAATCGCAGCAAGGGGCCGGCTGTGCAGTCCACCCGTATCCAGTGCGACAAGGCGGCCTACAGACAATTCTCAGCGCGTGCGTTACAGGCTACAGAAGGTCTCCACGTATGGCAGGATAATGTTAAAGGACTCTATATTGAGGGCGAACACGTGGCAGGGGTGGACACGGTGGCTGCGGGCCGCATTTATGCACAGATAGTAATACTTGCACCGGGTACGTTTCTGAAAGGCCTGCTCCATATCGGCGCTCAGCACTTCGAGGGCGGCAGGTTGGGTGAGAGTGCGTCCAATTCACTGGCCAAGACCCTGCGGGTTCTGGGTTTCGAGATGGGACGCTTCAAGACCGGCACCCCGCCCAGGCTTGACGGCCGCAGTCTGGATTATGAGAAGATGAAAGACCAACCCGGAGAGGAGCCGCCGCCGGGTATCTCATTCTTCACCAAGCGCAAGCTGCGCAACCAGGCCTTATGCCGCATCACCCGTACCAATCCAGGGGTGCACGCAATAATCTCTGAGAACCTTGAACGTTCTCCCCTGTATACCGGTCAGATTACGGGAACCGGCGTGCGCTACTGTCCCTCAATCGAGGACAAGGTGGTTCGCTTTGCGGATAAGGAATCGCATCGTATTTTTATTGAACCGGAGGGTCTTTCCACCCACGAGGTATACCCCAACGGGCTTTCCACCAGCCTTCCTTTGGATGTGCAGATCAGGATGATTCGCTCGGTGCCCGGTCTGGAGCGCGCCGTGTTTACCCGGCCGGGTTACGCGATTGAGCACGACTTTGTGCAGCCCACCCAGCTTTTTGCCTGGCTTGAGACCAAGGCCATTCGCAATCTTTTCCTTGCCGGTCAGATAAACGGTACCACAGGCTACGAGGAGGCGGCTGCCCAGGGGATTATTGCAGGCATAAACGCCGCACTTCGGGTCAAGGGAGAGGAGCCTTTTACCCTGGGCAGGGATGAAGCTTACGTCGGCGTCCTTATAGATGATCTCGTCACCAGAGGCACCAACGAACCCTACCGGATGTTTACCTCAAGGGTTGAGTACCGATTGCTTCTGCGGGAGGATAACGCTCACGCCAGGCTTTCTGCGCTTGGCCATAAGTTAGGCCTGCTTCGTTCCAAGGATTACCGCGCGGTCGAGGTGGTGGAAAGCGCTTGTTCGGCTACCGTTGAGCGACTTGCGCAAACCCGTCCTGCATTAAAGAAAACCAACGTATTTCTTGAAAAACACGGACTTGACAGCACAACAGAAAAGGTGAGTATTGCCGATCTTCTGCGCCGGCCTCAGTTTGACATCGAAGACATCGAGTGGTTAGATAAACCATTAAAGGAACTTTCAGACTTTATCAAGGAGCGCGTGCAGATAGAGGTGAAATATGCCGGTTACATCAGGCGTACCCTGGAAGAGGTAAAGCGCTTCAAGCGTATCGAGAAGGTGCGGATTCCTGAGGATTTTGAGTTCAAGAAGGTGCCGGGGCTTTCCAACGAGGCCATAGAAAAACTCTCCGCAATCCATCCGGCAACCCTTGGTCAGGCCTCGCGCATCTCCGGGGTAACCCCGGTGGCGCTCCTGGCACTGTTCCGTTACCTCAAGTCCGGTGATGC
>JAUVJT010000114.1 GCA_030592225.1 Candidatus Stahliibacteriota bacterium
CCTCGCGCGGCTACGTCGCCGCGCTTGAGCCGATAGCCTATCCCCAAGGCCTCAAGCACACCGCGACCTATCTCGTGTTCCAGGGGATCGTAGCCAAACAGCGAGAGGTGGGCCGGGCCTGACCCGGGGGTGATACCCGTATCAACGGGGGTAGTAAGCCCCAGTGAACTGCGGGCGGCAAGCCCATCCATGTTTGGGGTACTCGCGGTCGCAAGCTCGGTCTTACCGTTTCGCTCCAGGCCACCAATACCATCGAGCACAACCAAGAGGATTTTGGTGTCGTTGGGAGCTAGCAAATCGGTCAAGAATTCCATCGGGCCTCCATTTGGAACTTCAATAACAGGAACCATATTATAGATGGAATTGGTCAATCGTCAATGGCTTAAGGTTGACGTATCCTTTTTGATGGATAGACTTCAGTATGAAACGTATATTTGTTGTTTTGTGTGTAATAAGTGCTGTATCGATTGCCTCAGCACAGACAGAAAAGGTTCTCTACTTTGAGTGGACATCCATTCCTGCATATACCAACTTCGCGTCAACCAAGATGCTGGAGCCGGGCCAGGGCGAGATAGGATTTAGCGCCAGCAACTTCTACATGTGGAGTATGGATACGGCAAGCTACGATACGCGTACCCACGACTTGCTTTTCCGCATCGGGGTTATTCCCCATATGGAATTCGGGTTGAAGTATTCCGCTGCTCGGGCAGTAGTGTTAGACGTACGTGGAGGCTTTAACGTAGAGCGTCTTGAGTTGGCCGGATCGCTCGGTTTTGGATACATGAAAGCCACCAAGTTTATCCAGCCAGGCAACAACACGTTGTGGCTCTACGATGGTTATCCGACGATCTCGGCAGGATATGAGTTCTTCCCCTGGTTGCGACTCGTAGTATCGGGCAAGGGAATTATCTCCCACTACATCCGCGAAAAGGTTGATCCCCCGCAGAATTTTACCACTATTCACACCGGACTTGCGATAACCTTGGATGTCGGAACCGATGAGTGGCGCGTGCGGCCTGAATATACCCGTTACTGGGGTAGAACCAACTATACTCTGGCCGAAGAACCCATTGGTTTCAAGACCGGAACACTGGGAATAGGCGTGTTGTACCGACCCAGGCTCAAGGATAAAGACTGCGGCGGGCACTAAGGCCGTAAGCATTAGCGGGGTTTCCTGGAAGCTTGTCCGAAAACAACCACAGAGAGCACAGAGGACACAGAGCGAAAATCGGCGAGCGGCGATAAGGTATATATCTACGCAACTTACCTGAGTCAAGGTTTCCTCCTGGTCTGTGATACCGAAGGAGGGCGACCGTAGGGAGTCCTACCGCAGGAAAACGACCATAGGGAGTTGTCATCTGTGGTTTTTAGCCATTGAAGCTCCCTTTGGTCGCCGCTTCGAGTCGGTTTCGGACAGCCACCTGGCAGCTCCTGAACTTCCGTCTGTGACGCGAGCAGGGCTTGATTTATTCAAATCAGAGCATAGAATGATGCATGCCTAATATACCATCACAACCAACACAACCAAAAAGTGAAGCACAGAAAGCAAAGCAGCAGGAGCTTTTCGATAAAATCAATCAGATTCAGCATCGGTTGATGCTTGCCGAACAGCGCAGCGCGGTTGAGGGCGCGGAGCGCGATCTGGGACAGTCCCTGCAAGACCTTGCCATGATCCGCCAGAAAGCTCACAAGTTTGACGAAGACCTTGAGGAAGGTCTTGCCGCGCAGGAACCCAAAATCAAAGAGGTCAGGGAACTGCTCGACCGGCATCTGGATACGGTCAACCGCACCCTGCGGCCCGAGTTTGACTCGGTGATGCGCCAACTGGAAAGCGCGGCAGTATCGGGCTGGCAGTTGAACTCCCTTGCCTCCCGCATCGAAAACGGAGAGCGTGAACTGGCGCGTATCGAAAGCGAGATACAGACCCGCATCCGCGACGCGTTTACCGAACTCTCCGCGCTTACCGCCCGCGCACGCAATCTGGCGTGGTCGTACCGGCAGGCCGAGGAGGCAAGCTTTGACCTGGGCGCCGACGATGCCCTGGTTTCGGCATGGGAAGCACAGTGGCTGGCTGAAGACCAAAAGTCCGGCCCCAAAGGCGTGCTCTACCTGACCTCGAACCAGATCATCTTTGAGCAGAAAGAAAAGGTCAAGATGAAAAAGGGGCTGTTTGCCAAAAAACAGTTTGTGCAGAAACTGGCATTTCACCAGCCGCTTACCGTGCTCGCCAAATCGCTCGATGCCGAGAAACGCCGCTTCCTGGGCAAGAAGGAACTGCTCAATCTCGAATTCAAGAGCGGCGAGCCGCTAAAGGTCTCTTTCCATTTGAAGACCGACTCGGCTGCAGTTGATGCCCGCATAGAGGAGTTTGCCGCCATACGTCAGAAAGAAGAAAAGGAAAAGTCCCCGTTCGACGCGTGACGCTCTTCTCTCTTTAAGCGAAAAAAAAGCGGGGCAGAACCCCGCTTTGAAATAAGTTAATCCTTTAGTCGCCTGCGTTCAGGGTTATGTCTCCGGCAGAGGTGATTACATCGAGGTTTGATTTAACCTCGTAGTCTCCAGTAGTTCCCACCTTGTGCTTGTTGCTGTAGGGAGTGCCCTGGGTTACGGCATAATCATTGATCCGTACTTCACCGGTGGTAACTTCCATGTCGAAGTCCAGTTGGGCATAGGGGGGCAGGGTCATGTTTACACTTCCGGTGGTGGCGTTGATGATTATATCACTGGCCGCGGTGGTATCCATGGCGGTTATGATCAGGGTTTGCTCTCCAGTGGTGGCTTCAAGATTAATGTAGCCGCTTGAAGGAAAATTGTCTATCTGGCAGTTGATGTCGCCGGAGGTGTTCACGATGTTTAGTTCGGTGCTGTCAGGCATGGTTATGGTAAACACCACCTCGTACTCCCGGGTGATGTCGATGTTGGGAAAGTCGGCGGTGATGGTTACCTCTCCGGTCGAAGCGGTTCCTTCCAGCAGAATATCGATGTCGTTGAGATGCTCTTCGGCATCTTTTTCGTTGGTGCCTTTGCAGCGCTTGGTGTAGGAGACCGTGATGACGTCGGTGGTTGCGGTGGTGATGATTACGTCACCAGCCTCGTTGTTCAGGTTGATGCGTCAGTAGTCGGACGCGGCGAAATCATCGGTGTAGGACTCCTCGGCAGGGGTGTCGAACACTAGGCCGCACCCTGCGGTGATGACTAAGGCAAGAATCGGTAAAACAAAAAACAAGCGTTTCATTTATCCTCCTAAGTTAGTTAACGTCATTATCCCTTCCTGGGATAGCTTGTCAACATGACAGACGAGGTATCTGTGGGGAATGTTTCCTACCCCTTCAAATGGAAATCCCCCTCCCTGGTGGCGTTAGTGCTCCCGTTGAGTAAGGGGGTAGGGGGAGGGGGAGCATAGCCTTCTCCCTTTGGGACGAAGTGCCCTTGAGGGTAGAAGGTGGCCGCTCCAAAGAGCGGTCGGATGAGGGGTAAAACCCTTGACTTTTTACGTTTTCCTTATACGATGTTCACTGGAGGAATAATGAATGATGAGAATACCGAAGAAAAGAAGCCGGAAGAGGAAGCACCGACAAATTCTTTAATTAAAAAGATAGAAGAAATCGAATCAGCCGCGCGCGAGAATAAAACAAAAGCTGAGTTAAGAGTGTTATTCGATGGATTATTTGCAGAATTAACAGATGAAAATTGGTTCCCTGTAACCAAGAGAGCATTAAAATACTTTGTAGGTTTACAAAGTATTCTCGAAGAGAAAGACTTACTAAAAGAATTCTGGCTATCTTGGGGTGATGTCCTTAAAGAACCCGAAAAGCTTTATATGAAGTCCATGTACTTTCTACCTGAGATGATATTCTTTTTGTGCAATGAAACAAATATCCGCAACCTTTACACTCAGGTTTTTGCTGAAAACTGGAATTTTCGTAAACTTCGTGATCTTGCTATAGAGCAACACTACAGTAACCCAGTTATATTAAACTCCATAGGCACTATACTCGAGAAATTGGGTATCGAAGTTCCAGCCCTGTTAAGGAAAGGTAGAGATTTCCGCACCCGGGCACAAGTATTGTTTGCAAAGGATGAATTGAAACAAGAGTTCCTGGAAACCGTGGATAAGAAATTGAAACAATCAAAAATGGAATTAGACAACAAGGTTAAAGGAATCGAAGTTGAATTAAAAAAAATTGTCCCGCAAACAGAAGGTAAAATTGACGAAAGAATAAAAGAACAAGAACGTAATTCTATTCGTAACTTCGTGCAAATCATCGGCATATTTGCGGCGATAATTGCGTTCATTGTTACGATGGTGCCAGCGTCAATTCGGCTGGGCGGGGCAAGCATACCCGTAGCCCTGGCCGGGCTGGCGATTGTTACGGCGGGCATCATTGTTCTTCTGGCCATGATATTCGGTAGAGACGAACGGAGAAAATCTTTGAGCAAAGGCTTAACCGGCATTATCATCGCTTTTATTTTATGGCTAACCCTAACGGTAGTTCTTGCATTTGTTGAACCTAATGTTCTTGCTCCACCTGAACGGGTAGATACACTCTATATCGATACAGTAGAATCCAGACCTCCCCCTACCCCATTACCCGACGGGGGCACTAACGGCATCGAGGAGGGGGAGTAAACCCGCCCCCACCTTGACGCTTCCCTTTTTTACGCTACACTAATAATAGCCATCCAGCCGTTTTTTGGTATGGAAGGTCTGCCCCACGTGCGCGGGATGCAGTTTTGGTTACACCGTCGTGAAGACACGAATGAAAGATATAGAGCCTGACTTTACTCCACGCACGTGGGCTTTTTTGCGCTTCTTTCAGCTTTCAACCGAACCGACTTGAGTTGCAAGACGCTTGACACGGGGTCAATTTATCCTATAGTAATAGTAGGGTAAGATATCTCTTGCCCTGGGTTTTACGCATATCCGCGCGGGAAAAGAGCCGTCAAATCCCATGAGGCCAGGAGTTTTCAAACACAGGGGGTATTCCTGGTAGATGGCCCTGACCCGCGCGCGGTTTTTTCAGACCGGAATTTGAGCGTCTGATCCGCGCAGATGCTTGACAAGCCTGCACTATTTCCTATAATCAATTTACGATGAGGAGGCTTTAGGGATTAGATAATTTGAGTAACGGCTAAAAGGGTTGACAAGGGCTGGAAGTTGACTATACTTCCGGTCTCTTGTTTTGGTTCTTAGAACCAACGGCTCTTTTGAAAATTTGGAATTCTTCCAGCCCCCTTTTGAGTTAATCGTATCAACCTTACAAGTATTTTTGCTTGGAGGGTTTGATCCTGGCTCAGGGCTAACGCTGGCGGCGTGTCTTAGACATGCAAGTCGAACGGACGATCTTCGTGTAGCAATACGTGAAGAAAGTTAGTGGCGAACGGGTGAGTAATACTGGGGTAATTTACCCCGGAGCGGGGCACAACCCAGAGAAATCTGGGCTAATTCCCCGTACGCTCGACTGTACTTAAGTACGGACGAGGAAAGATGGCCTCTACTTGTAAGCTATCGCTCCGGGATGAGCTCCTGGCCTATCAGCTTGTTGGTAAGGTAATGGCTTACCAAGGCTTTGACGGGTAGCCGGCCTGAGAGGGTGATCGGCCACACGGGCACTGCGACACGGGCCCGACTCCTACGGGAGGCAGCAGTCTAGAAAATTGCACAATGGGCGCAAGCCTGATGCAGCGACGCCGCGTGCGGGATGAAGTCCTTCGGGATGTAAACCGCTGTCTGGGGAGACGATGGAGCACTGACCTAATACGTCTGTGCCTTGACGGTATCCCCAAAGAAAGCACCGGCTAAATACGTGCCAGCAGCCGCGGTAATACGTATGGTGCAAGCGTTGCCCGGATTTACTGGGCGTAAAGGGTGCGTAGGCGGATCGGTAAGTCGATTGTGAAATCTCCGGGCTTAACCCGGAAACTGCGGTTGATACTACCGGTCTAGAGGACAGAAGAGGAAAGCGGAACTCCTGGTGTAGCGGTAAAATGCGTGGATATCAGGAGGAAGGCCAACGGCGAAGGCAGCTTTCTGGTATGTTCCTGACGCTGAGGCACGAAAGCTAAGGTAGCAAACCGGAGTAGATACCCGGGTAGTCTTAGCAGTAAACGATGTACACTAGGGATTGGGGTTACTCAGTGCCGGAGTTAACGCATTAAGTGTACCGCCTGGGGACTACGGCCGCAAGGCTAAAACTCAAAGGAATTGACGGGGGCCCGCACAAGCGGTGGATGATGCGGTTTAATTCGTTGCTACGCGAAGAACCTTACCTGGGCTTGACATGTATGTGGTACGGATCCGAAAGGTGAAGGACCGGGGTTTTCCCCGGAGCATACACAGGTGCTGCACGGCTGTCGTCAGCTCGTGCCGTGAGGTGTTGGGTTAAGTCCCGCAACGAGCGCAACCCCTGCCGATAGTTGCCATCAGGTCATGCTGGGCACTCTATCGGGACTGCCTGGGTTAACCAGGAGGAAGGTGGGGACGACGTCAAGTCATCGTGGCCTTTATGCCCAGGGCTACACGCGTCATACAGTGGCCGTTACAACGGGTTGCTACATCGCAAGATGATGCTAATCTCTTAAAAGCGGCCATGGTTCGGATTGCAGGCTGCAACTCGCCTGCATGAAGATGGAATCGCTAGTAATCGCAGATCAGCTACGCTGTGGTGAATGCGTTCTCGGGCCTTGTACACACCGCCCGTCACGCCATGGAAGTCGTGAGCGCCTGAAGATACGGAGTCTAACCTAGTGAGGACCTGTATTGAGGGTGAGCTCGGTAACTAGGGCGAAGTCGTAACAAGGTAGCCGTACGGGAACGTGCGGCTGGATCACCTCCTTTCTACGGAATGTAGACAATACGACTAACTCGCTAGGGTTAACTGGATAGAATTCCTCGCGCCCCCTCTGTTGAGGGGGCGCACTTTTTTTTTGCATCAAGTATCTGTTCCTCAATTCACACCAAAAACTTGACATTTCGGTTTCTCTGAGTAGACTATCCGTCTATTGCGGGGTGGAGCAGTATGGTAGCTCGTGAGGCTCATAACCTCAAGG
>JAUVJT010000078.1 GCA_030592225.1 Candidatus Stahliibacteriota bacterium
AAGGCAGGGCGGCATCCAGTTCAAGCTGACCGATAGGGGTGGCCACTGCCACTCCTGCGCCGTAGCCGGCGAGGAACCCGTACCCATCAATCCAGGCGGCGTCGAACAAGGGGTAGATGGAAAAAACCTCACTGCCCCAGCGCAACTCCTGACGAGACCACAGGCCGAGCTCGGTGCGGAACTCCTCCTCGGAGTAACCGCGCAGGGTTCGCGCGCCGCCCACAGGCAGGAGTTCGGTTTCGAGAAGTACCTCGCCCGAGGCAACCAGCGCGGCATTAGGCTCAAGGTAGAAAGAAAAACCCCATAATAGGGGAAGCAAAAGTTCGGCTCCGGCGGAAGCGGACAGATAAGCCGAGCGCTCATCAGCCCGGCGCTCGCCTGCTTTGACGCTGGCTCGCAGTGAACCCGCCGTCAACCAGGTGTGCGCAAGGTTCTTGCTGACATGGGCTGAACCGGAGCGATCATGCTCGTATGCGTAGCCCGCCCCCACCTCGAAGGATGCGGTGTTGACGAACGCGCCTGCCCAGGCTTCAAGATGATAGGTTGCCTCGTCAAAGCTTCGGAACGCACCGCCCGCCTGCACCCCGAAAGGTAATCGGAACGGGTAAGGGTCGCGGGCCGAGGCGGCAAAGTTAACGTCGCTGGGCCCGAACCTCTGCCAGGTGAAGAAAAAATCCCGACGCCCGCCAAAAAGGTTGAACAGTACAAGCTCTGCCATCCCCGCAAAACCGTCCTCATCACCGTAGCCTGCAAGGGCGGTGACTTTGTTAAAAGATCGCGCTTCGTCTACCAGAAAGTGCAGTGCTGCGCGCGAGACGCTATCTCCGGTCGGGGCGGATATCAATTCGTAATCCAGAACAGTGCAATCAAAGTCCGCAAGCGCTTCCGAAAGCTCGGCAACCTTCAGGGAAGAAAACACAAACGGCTGAAACCTCACCAGATGAACGAGCAGGGATGGATTCGTCCTGCGATTCCCTGAGAATGCAAGCGAGGCCACCGTTGCCAGCGGGCCTCTATCAAGACCTGCGTTGAGGATAAGAGTGTCATCCTTGAGCGAGGAATTCAATACGGTGAGGGAAGCGAAAGCGTAGCCGGAATCAACCACCGCTTCGAGCAGAAACGATGCAACGTTATCCCAGTCGAAAGAATCGGCAGAAACAATCAACGAACCCTGGGTGGACACAACCTTGACCCAGTTATACTCCGCTTCAGGAAGAGAATCGGGTGCGGCCAGGGCCGCGATTAGGAAATAAACAGGTAGGGCCGCCATTCGGCAGGAGGCTTTCCCAAAGAGGATAATACGAAAGCAAAGTAGTGCGGTTTCTTGGGCTGACGCGCAAGCTTCATCCCCGCCTCTCCCGGGATTCGGTCGCCCTTGCGGGAGTTGCACCGTCCGCACGCGCATACCAGATTGTCCCACGAGTCCTTGCCCCCATGGGTACGGGGAACAACGTGGTCGAGCGTCATGGGCACGTGACGCACACCGCAGTACTGACAGGTATAATTATCGCGCCTCATGAGATTGGGCTTGGTCAGCGGAACGGAGCGCCGCCTGATCTTGACGAAGTTGGAAAGACGCAAAATGGAAGGAATGGGAAACGAGTCGTTCACGCTGTGCACTCGCAGCCCGTCGGCGCGCTCGACTATCTCGGCCTTGCCCAGAAAGCAAAGCACCACTGCACGCCTAGCCCTGCAGATGCCTAAAGGCTCATAGCTCTGGTTGAGCACCAGCACGCGGCGATCTAGTACGGCGTCAACCCCCTAGCAGTCGCTGATTCCCTGCAGGAACAGCTTTTTCTTTAGCTCCACCCGCACCTTCTGCAGGTGCTCGAGCTGTTTGTTAGCCCGGCCGGTATTGCTGGTGGGATTGGCGTTAATCGAGCGACGCAGGTAGCCCTCCGCAGTACGCGCGTTGGCGCATCCTGCCTTCCACGCGTCCACCGTGGTCTGCTTGACCGCACGGGTGGCGCGCCTGGCGTAGATGGTTCCCATAAAGTAAAGCGCGTCGCCGTTGTCAGAGTCCATGGAAAGCACCTTCTTGAATGCCTTCTCGGCGCTCGCTTCCTTGCCCCAGTTGATGTAGACAATCCCTAAGTAGATATAAGGCACCAGCTTGGTGGAGTCCATCTCGACGGCCTGGTTGAGCCTGGTCTCGGCGGAGGAGTACTTCTTCTGGGTGAGGTAGATGTTAGCCAGTTTCACCCGCACATCGGGATCGTCTGGACGCAGTTCTATAACTTTGAGATACGATTCCTCGGCCTCGTCGTATTTCTTGAGCTTCATCGCAATGTTGCCCAGCTTCTCACGAGCGATGAAGTCGTCGGACTGAGCCGCTACGATGTAGGTCTCGTTTTCGTACGCTTCCTGGTAACGTTTATGATCCATCAAGAAATTCACGTACGAGTTGCGCAGGGCCAGGTTGTCGGGATTAATCTCGATGCCGGCCGCATATACCGAGTCAGCCGCGTCCACCCCGCCCTTCTTTTCGTACACGTCGGCAATACCATGATAGAAATCCGATTCGTCCGGGAACTTTCCCACGCCTTGCTGATAGATGGCAAGCGCGGTGTCATAGAAAATCTCGTTCATGGAGGCCTTGATAAGGTATATACCTCCCAGACCCAGGTAGCCGGCCACGCTGTCAGGATGGATATCGTAGGTCTTGGCGTACCATTCCTCGGCCGCGCCTAAATCCATCATGTTCTGGTAGGTTCTGGCCATGGCCACCATGGCCGCATAGTAGTCGGACGCGTAACCCAGCGACTTTTCATAATTTTCAATCGCCTTATCAAACATGTTCTTACTGTAAAAATCTACCCCGATGCTGAGGTATTTTTCCGCCTCGATGCGAGCCAGGCTGTCGGCAACCGCCTGTTCTTCTTCCTTAGTCGGCTTGTTATTTTTGGGCTTGGCTGTAACGCATCCAAATAGCAGGAAAACACCAAGGGTTATGAAAAGAACCCGTTTCATAATTCGAACCTCCATAAGTTTTTTCAAGTGGAGCCAACGGGACTTGAACCCGTGACCTCTTGACTGCCAGTCAAGCGCTCTCCCAACTGAGCTATGGCCCCGATTGTGCGTAATTCTAAGCAGTCAGACGCCGTTGTCAACCTTGCAGGCGCTCCATATAACTAATACTTGATTTTCCCGATACTATTCCCCTGTGCCGCCGGGACGTGTTGTCTGCTCCCTGATGCTGCCCTGAATCTTGAGGAATTGCATTGAGAAGGGACGAAAGGGGTTGACAATAGCAACACCTTCGAATATCATTGATTGATGAGTAAAGTGAAGACAAAGAATAGTCCTACACCTGTAAATTCAAAACCAAGAAAAAGGAAGTTAATTGCTTTTGGTTGGTACGGTGGTAAATACTCTCACTTAAATTGGTTATTGCCGCTTCTGCCACCCTGTCATCACTTTTGTGAGCCTTTCGGTGGTTCCGCTGCGGTCCTTTTGAATCGTCAACCTGCACCAGTAGAAACCTACAACGATATCGATGGTGAGTTGGTAAATTTCTTCCGTGTTTTACGAGAGCACAAGGAACGGCTTGTCGAGCTTATCGGCTTGACTCCTTTTTCAAGGGAAGAGTTTAGTCTTGCTTGTGAAATAAATCCGATACTAACCCCTATAGAACGCGCTCGCAGATTTTACGTTCGTGCACGTCAAGTAAGAACAGGGCTTGCACAAACTGCGAGCCTGGGGAGATGGGCAAACTGCAAAAATACGTCCCGGGCTGGTATGAGTGGGGTTATCAGTCGTTGGCTGGGTGGTGTGCAGGCTTTACCTCACATTGCAGAGCGCTTACTCAGAGTACAGATAGAAAACAGACCTGCGCTAGAAATCATCAAGCTGTATGATTCACCTAAGACCCTTTTCTACTGCGATCCACCCTACCTTCATGATACACGAGGAGACAATAAAGCCTATGGCTTTGAGATGACCAACGAAAGACACCAAGAACTGGCCGCTGTTTTGAATAGAGTCAATGGCATGGTTGCTGTCTCAAACTATGACTGCGCCCTCATAAATAAGCTTTATCCATCTCCAAGATGGTTTAGAACAATGGGGCATGAGAAAACGATACATTCAACGAAAGATAAACGTAGGGAAGGACTGTGGACCAACTACGACCCAAATAAAATAACCACAACACCTGGTTTGTTTGAGGATATGAATGACACCTGAAGAAATACTTAACGAACAATTAGCAAGAGCGGAAACAACTTTACAACAGGCAGTAATTCAAGACCCTGAGATTGTCAACAGTGTCAATTATGTATGTCGATGTATCTCTAACCGGGCTGGTGTTCGACTTTTGATGTCATGCCTTTTGGCAAAGATTCACAAACCTCAAGTTGACCCTCGAAAACCTTACACAGAGTTAGGAACTAATGATTCTTTCTCTGGCCGACACTACGATGAAGCTTTTTTAACCCACTTCATAAACGAGAATCAACTACCTTGCAATGTAACGACAGCCTTCCTCACACCAGCGCTACGTAATATTGACAGACCGTTAACTCCAGAAGTTCATCTGGTAGGACGACCTCGAGAAGTATATGACAACACACTTCTATTGCTCCAGGATGTCTATGAAGGAAAGGTTTCTGCAGAGGATCTTTTCACCGAAACGATCCGTATTCTGCTTTTAGTCAGGGAAGAGAAGCGACAACGCTTACAGGATCTGCTGAAAGAACTAAAGCATGGCGAAGGTGGCCTTCCCTTATCTTCTGAAGCTATTGTAACGCTTATAGAACAACACCTTGCTTGCAAGAATTCTAGCCGTCTACCAGTACTAATAGTAGCCGCAGCTTACAAAACAGCAAACGACCGACTAGGGGAATACACAAAGCCCCTTCAATCACATACCGCTGCAGATTTTCAAACAGGTGCAGTTGGAGACGTGGAAGTTTGTCTAGTTGGTGATAATGACGTGGTTACAGCTTACGAGATGAAACAGAACAAACCTGTTACAATTGACGATATAGATGCAGCCTTGCAGAAAATTGCTGATGTTGAACCAAAAATCGACAATTACATCTTCATTACTACCGACGAAATCGACCCAAAGGTTGCAGAGTATGCTTCAACCTTCTATGAAGAAACAGGGGGAATCGAAATAGCTATTTTAGATTGCATTGGTTTCATTAGGCATTACCTTCACTTTTTTCACCGCCTTCGGATGGACTTCCTTAATGCTTATCAGAAATTGCTTTTGGCGGAACCTGACTCTGCAGTAAGCCAACCGCTGAAAGAAGCATTTTTAGCACTGAGAAAAGCTGCCGAAGCGGACGAGTAGAAACCCTGCATATCAAATAGACATCCCGCTCCGATCTTGGCAGCATGTCCATCTTTTGTCCAGCTTTTGACCATCTTTTGACCAACTTTTGGGTAGCTTTTGACCAGCTTATTTTTCAACGTGAACCAAACATGCTTAGTCCGCTGTTGTGGTCAATTCCCTTTTTTGTTGACAACCTTCGATAACTCAATAAACTACGCTCATGATGAGAGTCATGGGACGGACGGTTTTCCTTGCCCTGCTTTGCGGATGTCTGCTGAGCGCATTTGCCTTCTCTTATGAACAGCCGGTACCGATAGTCAGGTTTAGCGAGAACGAGCCCAACGGCCTGGGGTTTATTCACGAAGGCGCGGGTCACGGGCCGCTTCGGCTTCTTGCATCAGACACCGCCCTTTACCTGCTGGCCAGGCTGGATCACCGCGCCTACATCTTTGATATGGCAGGTTACGTCCTTGATTCTCTTGACCTTAAGTTTTGTCCCGGTGACATGACCTATGATGCCCAGGGGGCTTTTTACCTTCTGCAGTTCAGGGTTCAGCCCCAGTTTGTGGCAGTATACAAGAGCGGCCAGGAGATTGACCGCCGCGAATTTGACCCGCCTGAAAACAGATGGATGACCGAGATAACGGTTTCTCCTGACGGAAAGATACTGCTCCTGTCAGGAGGCTACACCTACCGCCTCGTTCCCGGTGAAACCAGGGATATTCTCTACGCGGTGGGTGAGCGGCCCGGGCGCTTTCATCTGACAGATACCCACATAGGCCGGGTGGTAGATTCATGGGAGGCGGAGTTCTCCGGCGAGGCCTCACCAGGACCGGTTACTTCTTTCAGGTTTGAGCCGCTCGACCGCGAGCTTTTTCAGTTTCACGCCGACGACCGCGCCGGACGAATCTACATTGTGGGAACCTCCATCCAGACCGATGAAGAAGGTGAAAAATTCATCGCACGCAGACTTCTGGTCTATAAGAACGGCAAGCCGCTTACCGAGCTGCGCGGGCTGAAGCCCGGACACTCGTCTTACGACTATGCCAATCATGATATAGCCGTAGCGCCCAACGGCGACCTTTACCTGTGGATGACTCACTTCTCCGAGAGGTTTTCGGAGATACTGTACTTCAAAGCTATTCCATAAGGCATTTTATTGCGGCCAAATCCATCGTAGATGGGAACAGGAAGGGGTTGACAATTCCCGTACCTATGTTATCCTATAATATGAAGATGCTCATTATTCTTGCAATCATGACATCTGCTCTTTTTGGTCTGTCGTATGATGGTCCTGAGGTGGTGGTGGAGCTATCGCCAGGCCAGGTCGGTCTTAAAGAGGAGGATGTAGCGATAGGCCCCTACCGGTTAATTGCTCGTGACTCCACCCTTTATCTTCTCGATCAGCTTAACAAGCGCATTCTTTGTTACGACACCTCCGGTTCCTACATTCGAAAGATAGGCATCTCTTTCCGTCCGGCTGACATGGCAATTGACAGCTCGGGACGCATCTATCTTTTGGAAAACCGTACCAAGCCGGTGCAGGTGGTTGTGCTCCAGCAGGGTAAGGAAATCGAGCGAATCAAGATAAAGTATGAGGTGCATAAGTCTGTCACTGCTATTGCCGTGAATCGTCACAATCAGCTGGTGGTGCTCTCCGGCAGGAACGCTTACCGCCCCCTTAAACAGGAAGGCTCCAATATTCACCGCCTTATCTGGATGGGTCAGGTGGTGGGACGTTATCACTTTGACATAGAGCAGTTTTTACCCACGGTAAGAGCCTTTGATTGGTTCTTTGCCGCCAAAGACACCTCGGGCACCCCTATTGAGTTTGAACTGGCGTGCAACGGGAGGGACCACCTTACCTTTCTGGGCGACGACACTCATGGGCGGATATACGTCGGGATGGAGAGCGTTATTCAGGATAAGTCAGGTTCGTTTTACATACTTTCGCTCAAGGTGTACGAAAGAACCAGGGAAGTGGCAGTGCTCCGCGTGAAAAGGAGCTACCACTCCTACGACCTACGCTGGCGCAACTTCTCGGTTGACGCAGCCGGCAATATCTATATGTTCAAGACAACCGAGGAGGGACAAGCTTACATCGAAAGATGGCGCGTATCACCTTAACCCTTCCTCTTTTGCTATCAGTAGTCTGGGCAACTGTTCCCGACAGCGTTACCTACGTAGGGCCGGATACGGTGGTGCAGCTTTCGCAAGGTTCAGGTCAGTATCAGATAGGTATTAAGGATGGAGATACCCTTCAAGGTCCTTGCCGGTTGGTTGCCACAGATACCCGGTTGTACTTGTTGGATCAGTTCAACAATCGTGTGCTTTGTTACGATACGGCAGGCACGTTCGTTTTTGAAGCCAAGACTTGCTTTCAACCTGTGGATATGGCAGTGGATGACTCCAATCGCGTTCACCTTTTGGAAAACGGTAAGCTGTCCTCAACAGTAATTGTAATGGATGGACAGAACTTGGTAGAACGGATGGAGATTAGACATGCCCCAGGACATAAGATTAGAAGAATGGTGATCTATCCTGAATTGGGTTTGCTGTTTCGTACTAACTACCGTTTTAATAAACCGAAAAGGACATTTGATTTTGCTGGTATCCTTGCTTGTAGCCCCTTAGTTACAACGTATCGTTTAGAAAAAGAAGAAGCCATCTCAAGCGAAGATGGCTGGTGTGTGGATGGTAGTGGTACCGGAGGTTCTTTCACCTTGGTTGCTTGGGAAATTACCCGGAAAGCAAACGATTGTCTAGCCTTTTTAGATGATGATAGTTCCTCTCGGGTTTTTATTGGCATAGATGTTCTCCTAGAGGATTACAAAGGCGAAAACCACCAAGAAACGAGGATGAATAACCTGAAAGTCGTTGTGGGCAACAAACATAACCTGTTTATTAAAGGTTTGCCAGGCAGTTACTATTGCACAGTACACTGGCGCAACGTCGCAATAGACTGTCGGGGCAACGTTTACGTCTTCGATCTGGATCAGGACGGAAAGGCTTGCATCTTAAAATGGCGACCTTCCCTCCCGTAACACATCTTCCCCGAACAGTCTTGCTGGTTTTGATGGGATTTTCCGGCATGGTTTCGGCCGTGACCCGGGAGGAGATTCTCGACAGGGCGCAAAGCTGGGCCGAGCTTACCTGGTATGCGGACTCGGCAAACACCACCGCCTGGGACTCGATGTTCGCAAAATACGGCTGTGAACATCACCTTACGTCCGACTGGGACGCGGGCGAGACCTACGTGGGCATGGCCTATTCCTACGGGGGCAACGATGATACCGTCACCTACATCGAAAAACTGGAAGACGACAGCCTTGCCGCAGGCAACCACATGTGTCATTATCAGGGCTACGGGGAAGAGACGGGAATTTACCCGCCGGATTGGGCAACCGGCATTGACTGCTCGGCATTCGTGTGCCGGTGCTGGGGCGTGCCTCGCACCAACTGTACCGGACTCTACAACAAATACCACCCCCTGGACAAACAGGACGTTCAGCCCGGGGACGCTTTGGTCAAGCCCGGCTCCCATACCGTCCTGATTGCCGATCCCGGAAACAATCCGCCTTACGGTACGTTCACTCTCTACGAAGCGTCGGGTTCGGCATGCCGGGTGTGGTATAATCCTGATGCGTCGTGGGCAACCTACGCGGCCTACTCGGCGCGCAGCCTGTTCAAAAGTGAGGTAGGAGATACCGTCATCCGGGATACGGCGCGGGATGAAATCATCTGCCAACCGCTTATCTCGAAAGGACAGGTGCTCTTGCGTTTTCCCAACAACTTGGATGCTGACGTCATCGGTTTCCAGATATTCAACGTGAAAGGCGAACGCGTCTACTCCGTTCAGGCCCCCGCGCCTGATTACG
>JAUVJT010000056.1 GCA_030592225.1 Candidatus Stahliibacteriota bacterium
CCGACAGTCCCGACAACATCCTCCTCGACCATCGTCTCGCTCATATTCAGCGTCTTGATCGTCTCCCCGCTCTTAACGATGACCTCCATCGTGGGCTGAACTGCGGCACGACGCAATCCTTTACGCCAAGCAGAGTTACACAGGTTTTGCCACGTCTGCAGCACCGGGTGAAGAGCACGTCCCGCCGCCGCCCTTGCATCTGGCTGTGGTCGAGGAAGCGCCCCGGCTTTATACACAAATGGCGGAGTGTGCGCGTACCATTGCCGAGTTTTCCGCAAACGAAAGCCACGATAACCCAATTAGGAATACCTACGTCTACTTTGCCGAAACCCTGGATAAGCTGGGAGCGCTGTCGCTCAAACAATCGAGAAGCGAGGCGTTGACCCCAAAGGAGCACGAGTGGCTGTGGGACGTTTCCGGTAAGTTATCGTACATGCCGCGCAGACTGGGTGACGTCATCACCAGTGACGCAGACGAACGCATGGCGCTTATCGCCGACGTGCACACCGATCCCAATACCGGACAGGTGCTTGAAGAGGCGTCGGGCAACCCCACCCGAATCTACGTTCTTGCCGAAATTGACGGAAAGCCCTACCTTGCCCAGGGCGGGACCTACACCTACTACGAATTCAAACAGCCGATGTCCGATCGCCTTACCGACGAGGCCTGGCAGGAGATGCTGGGCAAGGAGCAGGCTCCAGATATGCCGGACTGGACTGACGTCATTTTTCTGCATTAGAATGTGAAGCCAAGAATCCTAACAGCCGTCCTGGTCATAGTTTGTGTCACACCACTGCTTGCCGATAGCTGGGCACTGGGCTTGGGCGGAGGTTCAAGCAGTTACTTGTATAGTGATCCATCGTATGCGGCAGGTTTAGGTAATCTTGAAGAGGTGCAGACCGGTTTGCGTGTCGAGACCGAAGCGGGCTACTACACCGGCAGGGAAGGTTTTGATGTCCTTGCGGTCTATGGCGAAAGCTTCTCGCACAGCGCCACTCGCCTGACCCTTTTTCGTGACCAGCATCTTGCGCTTTTGGGTGAGTACAGGCTGTTTGTTGTCGCGATGGACGAGCGGCTGCAATTTGCGCCGGCCCTGGGTCCTTCGCTTCACCGCATAGTCTATTATACGGACGGCGAAAAAGGGAATTATCCTTTAGGGTTTTGTCTCGATGTCGGGGCTGCCGGGATATTTTTCTCCTCCAGGCACTTTCTGATGCGTGCCCAGGCGGTGTATTCGTTTCGACCCTTGTACCCTCTTCGCGGCGGGACACTTAACGTTACACTGCGGATTGGGTATCGCTCGTAAGCGCCTCCTGCTTTCAGTTCATCGAGTTGCAGCTTCGTAATGTCGATTAAGCGAACCTGATACCCAACTGGGACACGCTGAGGTCGGCCCCTACATATGTGTTTCACAGGCCGGAATACCTGACACCCAAAGGGGGTGCAATGAGGTTCAACTACTCCTCCCTAACCCTCTACCCTATGAGGCGCGGTAAAATTGGCGACTCAAGGGGCAGACTTAGCGTCGCCCTACGGTGCTTCGGACATCTTCGATGCCCTCGCAATAAGGATCATGGTTTAGATGGTGTGTTGCGGGCGTGTTACGGGATGTTATGTCCTTAAAAACCAGAAACGTATGCCCCTAAGAATACGAATCCAACTTTGCGCATCGAACCTCCTCGACAGGTATTCTATTAGACAATGATACTTTAAGGGGGATTGTGGATTTGTCAACGGATACAATCGAGGGGTTGACATGGAAGGCAAACAACTTATAATTACGTTGTCCGAGGAAACTTTCCTGGGAAAACTTTCCTAATTAAACCCCAGACAGGGAGGCTCATGGAACTCGAGCAGCTACGCAAAAAAAAGGTAACCGAATTGCAAGAGATTGCCCGCAAGTACAAAATAGACATGCTGGATATGGGTAAAGAGGGAATGGTTAAGGCAATTCTCAAGGCTGAAAGCAGGGAACACGAAAACGGGCTTATCCTGTGTTCGGGTGTTCTGGAGATACTCAACGAGGGTTTTGGTTTTCTGCGTTCGCCCAATTACAGTTACCTGCCCAGCCAGGATGATATCTACGTGCCCCCTGCGCAGATTAAACGTATGGGCCTGCGTTCGGGCGATACCGTTAAGGCGCGCGCCAGACCGCCGCGTGACAGCGAGAAATTCTTTGCCGTGGTCAAGATAGAGAAAGTCAACGATGATCCTCCTGCCAGGCTTCGGGAGCGTATACCTTTCGATAATCTGACCCCGCTTTATCCCACAGAGCGCATCCACATGGAGAATACGGACGACAACGACTTTACCACCCGGGTCATAGATCTTTTTACCCCTATCGGAAAAGGACAGCGCGGAGTCATAGTCTCGCCCCCGCGCGCAGGCAAGACAGTAATCTTGCAGAAAATTGCCAATTCCATCACCCGCAACCATTCTGAGATAGAGCTCATTATCCTGTTGATAGACGAACGGCCTGAAGAGGTAACCGACATGGAACGTTCTGTTAAGGCCGAGGTGATAAGCTCTACCTTTGATGAAGCTCCGGAGCGTCACGTTCAGGTAGCCGAGATTGTGCTGCAGAAGGCCAAAAGGCTGATTGAACACAAGCGTGATGTTGTTATTCTTCTGGATTCCATCACTCGTCTTGCCCGCGCACACAACATGGTTATTCCCCACTCGGGGAAAACCCTTTCAGGCGGTCTTGATTCTAACGCTCTGCGCAAGCCCAAGAAATTCTTCGGCTCGGCGCGCAACATTGAGGAAGGCGGCTCGCTTACCATTCTTGCAACCGCTCTTATTGATACCGGGTCGCGCATGGACGAGGTGATCTTTGAGGAATTCAAGGGTACGGGCAACAACGAGATGGTGCTCGATCGCCGCCTGGCCGATCGCCGTGTTTTCCCGGCAATCGATCTGCAGAAATCGGGAACCCGTAAAGAGGAGTTGCTCCTTACCGACGGCGAACTCAATCGTGTGTGGCTGCTGCGCAAGATACTTGCCGAGATGAGTCCGGTGGACATGATGGAGTTTATCCTCGACAAGATGCGTCTTACCAAGAACAACGATGAGTTCCTGGAAGCGATGAACGAATAGTCATGCGCCGGAGCCTGACCGTACATGAAGCGTCATGGGATTGAGGTACGGGTGAGGAATAACGGGTTGACGCAGTGGGGGAAATTAGCTATAATTATAGCTCTGGCTGCGTAAAGTTGCCATAAGTAAAGGAGATTTAGAGAAATGAAGGACAAGATTCACCCAAAGTACGTGGAGACGACAGTTCACTGCGCGTGCGGGTTTGAGTATAAAACTCACTCCACCCGGGAAAACATAAGGGTGGATATATGCTCGCAGTGCCATCCGTTCTACACGGGCAAATCCAAAATGATCGATGCCGCAGGCAGGGTAGAGCGTTTCCGCAACCGTTTTGGCGACACCAAGGGCACCAAGATAGTTACCGCCAAGGAAAAAGAAAAAACTGTTGCGGAAACCAAGGCCAAAAAGGCCGAAGCCAGGAAAGCGAAGCGTTCAACCAAATCTAAAAAGTAATCAATGAAGGAACGCATCGCCGAGCTTCAGCAGAAGTTCGCAAAGATAAAGGAGTTTCTTTGACCCTGCCGAGCTTATAGCGAAGCGGGACGAACTGCAAACCAGGGCGTCCGCCCCGGATTTCTGGAACAATCAACGCAAGGCGCGAACCGAGATGAGTGAACTTTCGCGTATTGAGAAGATTCTGGAAACGGTCGAACGACTGGAACGCAACGTGGGGGATGCCGATGAACTTCTGCAGATGTTTGCCGACGATCCCGCCGCCCAGAAGGAGCTGACCCGGACACTAGATCGTTCGGCCCGGGAGCTTCGCGAACTTGAGGTCTCCCTTGTTCTCTCCGATCCCAACGACGCAAAAACAGCCATACTCACCATTCACCCTGGAGCGGGAGGAGTGGAAAGCTGCGACTGGGCTGAGATGTTGTATCGTATGTACATGCGTTACTTCGAGCGAAAAGGGTTCAAAGCCACTGTTCTTGACCTGCAGCCGGGCGACGTGGCAGGCATAAAGGACGCCACCATTGAGATTTCGGGTGAATTTGCCTACGGGATGCTGAAGGGAGAATCGGGCGTCCACCGGCTGGTACGCGTCTCCCCGTTTGATTCGGCCAAGCGCCGCCACACCTCCTTTACCTCGGTCTTTGTCATGCCTGAGGTCGAAGACGTCGAGCTAAACATAAGTACCGACGACCTGCGGGTTGATGCCTTTCGTGCCGGAGGACACGGCGGCCAGAACGTCAATAAGCTTTCCACCGCCATCCGCATCACCCATATCCCCACCGGTATCGTTGCCCAATGTCAGAACGAACGCTCCCAGCATCAAAACAAGGAAAACGCCATGAAAATTTTGCGCGCACGGGTATATGCCCACGAACAAAAGAAACTCGACATGGAACGCGAGAAGATGCAGGAGGCAAAAACCGATATCGCCTGGGGACACCAGATACGCTCCTACGTGCTTTTCCCCTACCAGATGATCAAGGACCACCGCACCGAACACGAAGAGCACAACGTGAACGCGGTGCTGGACGGCGAACTCGAAGATTTTCTCACCGCCACCCTCCTATGGCAAACCCGCCCGTAACACCCAACCCGTAACACGCCCGCAACACACCATCTAAACCATGATCCTTATTTCGTCATTGCGAGGGTATCGGAAATGTCCGAAGCACCGTAGGGCGACGTTTGCGGAGCAATCTCATAAATGGGGCGACCAATCTTCGCCTCGGACACACTTGACCTTATTGCTTCGCGACTTACAATCATAGCGATGAATGCAAAACACCGCTTCCTGGTTGATGCCATGCTGGGCAGGCTTTGCAGGTGGCTGCGGGTGCTTGGTTGGGACGCAGAGTACGTCGAGGGAAGCCTGAGCGAAGAGCTACTTGCAAGAGTCGAATCAGAGAATCGAATCCTGTTGACCCGCAGGCAGGGGGTAGAGAATAATCAACTCATATTTGTCGAAAGCGAGGTTCTCGAAGAGCAATTGCGTCAGCTTGAAGTGCAGTTCAAGGTGTTATCACACGCATCGCCGTTTACCCGCTGCATCGAGTGCAATGCCGGGTTGGAAAGGGTCGATAAACCTGAAATCAAAGATAGTGTCCCCTTCTTTACCTACCAGACCCAAACCGAGTTCTACCGCTGTCCTGAATGCAAAAAAGTGTTCTGGCCCGGTTCACACCACAAGACTATGTTGAAAAAGGTTGAGGGATTGAAAGAAACATCTCCCTCACCTTAGCCTTCTCCTAGAAGGAGAAAGAATGGTTCTCCTCTCCTTTCGGGAGAGGAGTTAGAGGTGAGGGGTAACCTATCGCCCAAACCTACGCGCAATAGTGGAAACAGTGTTTTGTTTCATTAACCATAATCGTTTGACAAAATGGATAATACGTGTAATATAGAGTGAGTTGATTGTGTAACTGTAGACTTTAACGCCTAAGGAGAGAAACATGCAAATAAAGCTGGAGTGGCTCAAGCCTATCGTTTTGAAGGAAGGAACCAAAGAAGCCCCTTTCATTTATACTTGTGATGAAAGACTATTACCCGAAGAACCCGGTATCTACGTTTTCACTAGGCAACACGGTAAAACTTTCACACCATTGTATATTGGCCAAACTGTTAACTTAAGAAGGCGGATTAAGGGACAATTTAACAACCTACTTCTAATGAAGGGTATTAAGAAAGCCCCAGCCGGAACTCGTATACTTATGATTGCAAAACTAAAGCCGGCTAAGGGACGACCAAAAGATACCAAGAAAACTCTTCGCATTATAGAAAAAGCATACATAAATAATGCTTTGACGCAAGGTTGCGACTTACTGAACGTAAAGGGAACAAAAACCCCAGTACATAACATAGAATCAACCCCAGCAAGGAAGTTTCACCAGCCATTTACTGGAAAGATGTACATCCAGATGGGATAAGTCCGGGCAGACTGAGAGCCTGTCTTCCATGCTCTTCAAAAGTACTTGAGTCATCGCGAGCGACCGTAGGGAGGATGGCGATTTCACATATGGTACAAGCGGAAGTTTAAAGTAAAACTTTAATCACCCACTATTGCAATAGATGGCGATCAACGATTGTCTCTCTTTACGGCATATCACGTATATAAGATTGCTTCGGTATTTCCTTCGGAGCCATCCTCGCAACGACGTGTCGGCAAATAACCGATTGACCTTGGTCAAATTCCGACTAAACTTCAATAATGGAACGCTATTATTGCGGCAAGCTGACACTTGAGCAAGTTGACCAGACCGTGCGATTGTGCGGCTGGGTGCACCGGCTGCGCGACCTGGGCGGGGTCACGTTCGTGCATTTGCGCGACCGCTCCGGTCTGGTACAGGTGGTTGCCGATCCCAAAATGCTCAAGCAGATGGCCGACCTTCACGCCGAGGACGTAGTCGAGGTGCGGGGTACGGTACGGGCCCGCCCGCCCGGGCAGGCAGACGAACGGCTGACATCCGGCGCTATCGAAGTCGAGGCCGAGAGTCTTGTGATACTCAATCGCGCCAGGGATCTGCCCTTCAGTGTGGAGCGCGAGGAGCTTTTGCCTGCTGAGGAGATGCGGCTGCGCTACCGGTATCTTGACCTGCGGCGTCCAAGGATGACTGCCTACATGGGGTTACGCCATCGCATGATGCAGCTTGGCCGCAACTATCTTACCGAACACGGATACTGGGAGATTGAGACTCCCATTCTTGCCCGCTCCACCCCTGAGGGCGCGCGTGATTTTCTTGTTCCGTCCCGCACCATGAAAGGAACGTTCTACGCTTTGCCCCAGTCGCCCCAGCTTTACAAGCAGATACTCATGGTTTCCGGCATGGACAGCTACTTCCAGTGGGGCAGGTGTCTGAGAGATGAAGACTTACGCGCCGACCGGCAGCCCGAACACACCCAGGTGGATATCGAGGCCTCTTTTGTCGAAGAAGCTGATATTCAGCGTCTGGTGGAGGGGTTGTTTCATCTGTGGGCCAGGGAAATCAAGGGGATTTTTTTGGATATTCCTTTCCGCCGCATGACCTATGAGGAGGCAATCGAGCGCTTTGCCTCGGACAAGCCCGATCTGCGCAATCCACTGGAGATAACCACAGTCACCGAGCGGTTCCGCGGGTCCGAATTCCGCATCTTCTCCTCAATCGTGGAGCAGGGCGGGATGGTGCGCTGCATCCGGCTCAAAGGCGGGGCGGAGTGCTCACGCAAGGATATTGACGAACTGGCCGAAGAGGCCAAGCCATTCGGTTTCCCGGGCATTGCCTGGGCTAAGAAGCAGAACGGAAAGCTGGCCGGTCCGCTTTCCAAATTCATGAACGTACACGAACTTCAGGACGGAGAGCTTGAACTGGCACTTGCCGGAACCGAGAGCCGCGCCCTCAATAATGCGATGAGCAGGCTGCGCGACGTTTGCGCACGGAAGCTCGGGTTGGTGGATGCCGATAAGATGGCTGCGCTGTGGGTTACCGACTTCCCCATGTTCGAGCGCGACGAGGAAACCGGCAATATCGTGCCTGCCCACCACGTCTTTACGTCGCCGCAAGACGAAGACCTAAAGTACCTCGACAGCGATCCCCTGAAGGTTCGCGGCAGGCTGTTCGACCTGGTGCTCAACGGTGTTGAACTCGGCTCAGGCTCTGTTCGTTGCCACAATCGGGATCAACAAGAGAAATTGCTGCGTATTGCCGGAATTGAACCGGCGCACTTTGATTTTTTCCTTAAAGCTTTGGATGCAGGTGCGCCGCCTCACGCCGGAATCGGCATGGGATTTGACCGCATCGTTGCGCTGTTTGCCGGGCTAGACAGCATCCGCGACGTTATTGCATTTCCCAAAACCACGTCGGGTCAGGGACTTATGGAAGGCCAGCCCGCCCCGGTAACCAAAAGTCAGCTCGAAGAGCTGGGCATCAAATTAGCCAGTAAGAGGAGGAAGAAAAATGATTAGACACGACCATACCTTTGTTATTGTTCCGGAGGGCGCCGGGGAGCCACGCCGTATTTTTGTGTCTAAAAAGATTATGAATATCATACTTTACACCGTACTGATATTGTTATCCGCGGGTTTTGTAAGGCTGGTTTTTTACGCCAACGAACTGGTACAGCTGCGTCGGGTTGCAGGTCCTATCCAGCAGGAAAATCGCGAGCTGCACGACCGCACCCGCTCTCTCATAAGCGAACGGGACGGAATACAGTACTCCAAGGACAGTCTTCTGAACGAAGTGGAAACCGAACGTACGGCCCATGCCAGACGTCTCTCAGAAGTAACCGACGAACTGGAGCGGCTTGAGAACTTTGTGACCGATCTCAAGATACTTGCCGGCTACAAACTATCCAAGACAGACGCCCAGAAGCTGCGCGCCACCGAGATAGATCAGGGGGACGATAACGGCGGACAGGGCGGCGTTGATATTGAACCCGAAGCCTATCTTGAAGGATTGATGGCCAGGTCACAGGACAGCCTGAAGACGACAATTGACGGTGAAGCCATAGCTCTGGCCAAACAGCTGCGCAATAAGCGAAACGAATTAAAAGACTTGCGAAATTTTCTGGAAAAGAAGGCCACCCTGCTCGAAGGTTGTCCCATGGGATGGGCCACCTCAGGTGTGGTCACTTCGGAGTTTGGCCCGCGCGGGCGAGGTTTCCACGCGGGAATAGACATTGCAAACGTCATAGGTACACCTGTTTACGCGACCGCCGATGGCGTGGTGACCTTTAAGGGATACGTCGGCGCCATGGGAAAGGAAGTTGAGATCAGCCACGGTAAAAAGTTCACCACGGTATACGGCCATCTCTCACGCTATGCAGTGGAAACCGGCGACCGGGTGGAACGCGGCGACGTGATAGGCTACATCGGCAATACCGGTCGCTCCACCGGGCCTCACCTGCATTACGAGGTGCGGGTAAACGGGGTGCCGGTTAATCCACGGCCATACATAGAAAAAGAGGAAGAATGAATCCAGGGCAGGGGGTTAGCCTTTTCCCCGGAGCAGCTTATCTCTGTGTGCTTTGGTGTTGACTCTGTGTCTCTGTACCCTATGGGATGCGGTAAAGTAGGCATCCCAAGGGGCAGGCTCTGGTTATTTTCAAACAGCCTTCTAAGGAACAACTATGAGATTACTTGATACCAGCAGTCCACTCCAATCGCAATGATTATTGTCTCCGCCTGTCTTCTCGGTATCAAATGTCGCTACGACGGGCAAAGACGGGAAATTCCCGCCGGAATCGAGGAACTTTTTGAAAAAGGAGAATGCCTCATTCCTGTATGTCCCGAGCAGTTGGGAGGATTGCCCACTCCCCGGTCAAAAAACCATCTTTCCTGGGGTGACGGCGCACCTGCAGTCATTAACGAAGAGGGAGCCGATGTGACCGCGGAATTTTTAAAGGGAGCAGGGGAGACCTTGCGGATAGCAAAACTCTACAAAGCAAAGCGCGCAATCTTAAAATCAGGCTCACCGTCGTGCGGCGAGGAGGGAGTCACCACCAGGTTGTTGCGGGAAAATGGAATCGAAGTTGATGTGATTGACGCGTTGCACTGTAGTCGCGGAAACACCTGATCCACTATCTCAACAGAATAAGGTCTGTCAAATGAGGTCTGTCGCAGGGTGATTATTACTTTGCGTGATCCAGAACCCGAATCTCAGTTTGGGCGGGCAGGGTGTCTACGGCAATCTCGGTATAGGTTGAGTTGGCCATTACCACGTTGGATTTGCCGACAAGGAAATCGTCCACCTTGGCAATGGGGAAACCGAGTACCGCGGTCTTGTAGTGCATGGGAATGACCACCCTGGGATTGATGCGATTCACTATCTCGCTGGCCTGGGCCGCATCTATGGTAAAGTGGCCGCCCACCGGAATCAACAGCACGTCAATCTGACCGAGTTTCTGGATGTCTGCCTCACTCAACAGATGCCCAAGGTCACCCATATGGCAGATTCTTAAGCCCTCTACTTCAATTACGAACATCACGTTATTCCCGCGTTCCGAACCCCCGTGCTCGTCGTGAAAAGTTCTGATTCCCTCAATGGCAAACCCCACCGCTTCGGTCGGTTCAGGATTGCGCACCACGTTGGCGGGCGCATAAATCATACCGTCAACACCGTCGTGATCCGGGTGACCGTGGCTTACCGTTACCACATCGGCCGCTACGTCAATCTCCTCGTAACCCACTGCACCGTCATAGGAACCTGAATCGTAAGGATCGGTAATAAGCTTACGGCCGTCTGAAGTCTCCAACAGAAACGACGAGTGGCCCAGCCATTCTATCTTCATATCACCCTCCTTGAAGGGTTGCTTTGTTACTCAGCCGGGACGACAAGCACGCGCTTCTTTTGCTTGGTGACGTGCTCAAAGCGAACCACGCCGTCGGCTAGCGCAAACAGGGTGTCGTCCTTGGCGCGTCCCACGTTTTTGCCGGGCATGATTTTGGTGCCGCGCTGGCGCACGATTATCTGGCCGGTCTTTACCTTCTGGGAACCGTAAAGCTTAACGCCCAGCCGTTTCCCACAGCTGTCGCGGTTGTTCTTTGCAACACCGCCGCCTTTCTTATGTGCCATTAAATTCCTCCTAAATGAACAAATTTCTACAGAGTAACGGTAATTCTAGTGAAGATTCGGCGCGTGTCAATCGCACTCCTCTCACCCCACCTTGACAAACCTCGTATGCTAGATACAGTATTGCGTGAAGTGGAAATGGAACTGGAGAACCGATTGGATGCTTATTCTTGCTGTAGGTCTCGGTGTAAGCATATCTTTTTGGTTGTTAAACCAACCAAATCCTACTCCCGATAATGCTAGGTATATACATAGTACAATACCTGAAACAGTCGGCACCATTTTTGTGATTACAGTTGCCGTAATGCAGATGTTGGGTAACGTAGACCTGAAACAATTTGTTAGGCGACCTGAATTTCTTATTGTATCAATTACTACGTTAATAAGCATAGTTGCATCTCTAATAATTCTTTACAGAGATTCATTCTGTTACTGGACAGCTATTTGCTTGGGTTGGAGTGTAGCTAATTTTATTTCAATTGGTTGGTTCATCGTTAGAGTTGTACAAGCACAAGACATTAAAGGAATAACCCAACCCAAACAAAAACCCGGTTTAGAATCTATGAGTAATTGAGAATAGTTAACTACTGATATTTTAGTCAATTCACATTGTTTCTTAACCCAAATCAGAAAAATAGTTAATA
>JAUVJT010000095.1 GCA_030592225.1 Candidatus Stahliibacteriota bacterium
AGTCCTACCGCAGGAAAACGACCATAGGGAGTTGTCATCTGTGGTTTATTCGACATTCTCAGATACCCTCCTGGATTGCACGAGAGATAAGCCTCTTGGTTTGTCCTCCTCCCCTTTTTTTCCCAAACAAATCGAGTTCTGTTCTGTTTACCGTACACAACTGTCCGGAATTCAAACAGTGCATAAATCACCTCTATCGGTTCTGTCGTTAAAGTACGTACATACGAGACTTGCTTCTTTCGCTGACATGGCACAGAAATTGCTGTGAATCAATGTATGGAGGATGTCTGTAAAGAAACAAGAAAAAATTGGGAAAGATTACCGATGAAGCAATTGCCTGGGCACGTGCAGCGGTTTGATTCCATGTTTCGATACCGACGTTACATATATGGCAGGCTTAAGCAGGTTGTGCAAAAACGTGGTGCGGAAGTTTATAAATTGGTGAATGCAGGACGATGATAATGATATTTTTTAGCTGCCGTTATGCTGTCGATGACTGCATTGAATTGAGATGATAGGGATGGTTATGCGGTGGTTTTCATCCAGACAGGAAAACAGCACTTTGCTGCAACCGGGTGAGGATGTGCAGGGTGCAGCAGCTATTCACGATCCGCTGTTGTTTTTTGAACAGCGAGGGCGGCAAGGGCAGCGAGAAAATAGTCTTATGCGCTCCTCCACCTCTCAGACTTATCCGGCGGCTGGCGGAACGATTTCGACAGCCGCCGGCACTTTTTTAGATGGGAGCAGCGCTATTGAAAAATCCCACGAATCCCTGCTTCACATAAAGAGGTGCCCCGGGCAAGTTTTTCCCGCGGTTTCTTTTCGAACAAATATACCCCCAGGGGCGCCTCTTTTTTCAATAACCGCGAAAGCGCTTGCGTTTTTTATCAAATCGTCAATGCTGACTATCGGAGGCGACAATAGTTGAGACACTCGATTTCTTTATAGATTGTGGAGTAGACGTTGACGAGGCGGTAGTTTTCCCGCTGCGAACGTCATGTAATAATTGGCGCTAAGTTAATCAATATCAAGAATACCCGGTAGAGGCAAGGTGATGATTGCAGGTAAATCCAAAGGGGTACCGTTTTTCAAAACCGAAGGAAGGGTCTGGTCCGGCTGAAAGGAGACTGATGAAGGTTCCGTTAGAAGAATCCAAGTCCACTGACAGTACCCACCGGCTGGTGTTTGATGCCGACGGTATTTGCATCATAACCTTGCAAGGATTGCCGCAACCTGCGGAAATCGAGAGGCTTATAGAGGACTACGTGGCGGGAGTGGAGCTGCATCCCTGGCGTCTCAAGATGATTTTGCTGGACATCTCGCGACTGCAGCATATGCAAGCCCGGACCAGGCAGGTTTTTTCAGAACTCCTGATTCAGGCGTCTCATCATTATGATGACGGGGTATACCTTGCTGTCGCCGGGGGACCATGCATGATACGCAGGTATACTGAGTTTTTTTGCAAGGCGCTTAAATTCGGCGACAGGTTTCATTCTTTCGATACCTTGGAGCAGGCCTTTGTATGGCTGAAGAAAAATTGAACGTGAAGTACAGACTGTGGTTTGATGATGAGCATGACGTTGCCTATCTTAAGGTGTTCGATTCTTTGGGAGAGAGGGATATCCGGGAGTTAATGGCGCTTACGAAAGAAATATTTGACGGCAGGAAACATTGTCGAATCTTATGCGATCTTACGGAAAGCTCGGCTGGACTGATCAGCAGGGGAGTCAGAAGAGCGTTTAAGGAAAACGCCAATATCGTGGATTACGAGAAGATAACCCTGGTTGGGGCCAACCCTTCCATGCGTATGGTTGCCGGAGTGATTCTTACCATCACGGACACTGTTTCCAAGACCCGATTCTTCAAAACCGAGGCCGAAGCCCTGGCCTGGCTGAAAGAATAGCCCGGAAGCCCAGTTCGACATCCCCCGAAACCAAGCCTTGACAATTTGATACTACTAAGTATAATGATACCATTCTGCTCGTTCAAGGTTAGGATATTAAATTTAGCGCCTTTAGGCGCTAATAGCAGTGATTATGGAGAGATTCTTGCCATACGAGACTTACTGCTGTATGGAACGCAGAACACGTTGCCTGGATGTTGTTTGTCTGGACGTTGCAGGTAAACTTTTCCTGAATAAAACCCAGGCCTACTACGATATCGAAGCCAAGGTACTTGCTTGGCTGAAAGGAGACGCGAAGCGATGAAACACGAAGCTTATGTCGACGATGCAAACAAAGTAATGGTCATGAGGATTAAGGGCGATCTTACCCTGGATGATGCAAAGAAATGCTTACAGACTCTCGTCGATCGGATGGGTGATGGTGATCCATACCCCATGCTGGTTGATCTGTCAGATGCTGTCCCCCGTCTGGATAGGGATGTTCGTGGTTATCTGAAGGAAGAGGGTAAGAACCGGAAGATTAGCAAACAAGCTTTTATTGTAACTAATCCGGCGGTAAGGATGATTTCCAAGATTATGATAGCCACACAGAGTTGGGCGGAAAGTGTCAAATTCTTCAAGACCGATGCCGAGGCTCTGGCCTGGTTGAAAGAAGAGTGAGTAATAACCACTTATCCTTGACATTGGATGATATGGGCTTAAGATACAACATTATCCTTTTAAAATAAGTATGGGGAGGAACATGGCGTACCGTGAGCCGTCGCTGCTTAACGGTTGGCCTGAGCAGGGGATTGCGGTGAGAGTACAGGACGGCTGGACCGCTGAGTTTGGCTTTGAAGAGAGAAACCATGGAGACCGGGGCAGCGTCCGGCTCCCGGGTAATTAAGACAGGAGAAGAAATAATGGCAGAGAGCAAAAAATCTCAAAACAAAGACATCAATAACCTTGATAAACGCATCGAGGCCATAGAGGAGATTCTTGCCGCCGCGGCAGGCGGTGATTTCTCCGCCGAGATTCCCATAGTAATGGAAGAGGCCGACGTACTGACCTCGGTGGAAACCGGAATCAACATTCTGATATCCGATCTGGGCGACGAAGTGGTGCAGAGTAACAAGCGGGCTGATCAGCTTCAGGAAAAGCTCGATCTCATCAAGAAACAGCGTCAGGCAATCGAGGAGCTGTCAACACCCATCATCAAGATGTGGGATAAGGTACTGGTTCTGCCTTTGATAGGAACACTCGACACCCGCCGTTCCCAGAAATTAACCGAGTCCCTTTTGACCGAGATAGCTTTAACACAAAGCAAGGTAACCATCCTGGACATCACCGGGGTGCCCACCGTGGACTCCGCCGTTGCAAATCATCTTCTGAAAACGGTGGCATCGGTAAAGCTCCTGGGTGCGGAGTGCGTGGTCACCGGCATCCGGCCCGAGGTTGCCCAGACCATCGTTCATCTCGGGGTCGATCTTACCGGCGTGGAAACCCTTTCCAATCTGTCTGAAGGATTGAAATGGGCCTTCAACCGCTTGAATATGCGTATCGTAGAAGAAGAATAAGGACATGGAAACCGACGCCATACCGATCCTGAAGCTTAAGGATTTTCTCATTGTCTCCATCCAGACCGATCTGCATGACAGGATGGCCGAGCATCTGCAGTACGATATCCTCAAACGCATCTCACAGACCGAAGCCAAGGGTGTATTGATAGATATCTCCGCCCTGGAGATGGTAGACTCCTTCATCGGTCGCACCCTGGCTGATACGGCGCGCATGGCGTCTACCCTTGACGCGGAAATAATCATCGTTGGTATGCAGCCAGCGGTTGCCATTACCCTTGTCGAACTCGGGCTCTCCCTGGGCGGTGTTCAGACCGCCATAAACCTCGACGAAGGCTATGATCTGCTCGAGAAACAGCTGGAAAACAGGTATTTTGACGATGCTGAATCCGAGAAGGATGATCAATCAGAGGCAGCGGATGACAACTCTGCAGATTAAGGAAGAGGCAGATATTGTTCGTGTGCGGAGTACGGCCAGGTCTATAGCTCGCGGTATCGGTTTCGGGCTGGTGGATCAGACTCGCATCAGCACTGCAGTCTCCGAGCTGGCCCGCAACATCTATGTTTATGCCAGGGAAGGCGAGGTTCTTATCGAGGAGTTATCAAATCCCAGACACGGTATTCGTATAACTTTTACCGATAAGGGGCCGGGGATTGAAGATATAGAACTGGCAGAAAAAGACGGTTGGTCATCATCGGGCAGTATGGGAAAAGGATTGCCCGGCGCCAAACGTCTTATGGATTCCATGGAGATTCTTTCCAAGCCCGGGGAGGGCACCACGATAATCGTAGCGAAATGGCTGCCTGAATGAAGGAAGCCGGCGAGCTGAGAATAGAGGTTGCCGATCATGTCCCATGGGCCCGGGGGGTTATACACCGCTTTGCTGAAAAACTGGGATTGGAAGAAATCTTGTTGGGCGAGATAGATTTATGCGTAACCGAACTTCTTACCAACCTGGTCGTGCATAAAGCGAAAGACGGCAAGATACTGTTTCATGAAATTCTCGAGGATGGGCTCCGCGGGATTGAGATCATCGTCGAAGACAAGGGGCCGGGAATAAAGGACGTTCAGGGTGCGCTGGCAGGAGGGGCAAGTACTGCCGGTTCATTGGGACAGGGACTGGCCGCGGTACAGCGCAGCATGGACGTTTTTGAAATACACTCCAATACGGACGGTACCCGGATATCGGTGCGCAAGTATATCCCGCCCACAGACCCCGATTATCTTTCTGCACACGGTGAACCACAGGTGGGTGTAGCGGTAAGAACTCATCCGCAATCAACCGTCTGCGGTGACGGCCACGTAATATATCACAACGGCCCGCGAATTTTGATTTCCGTGATAGACGGGCTGGGGCACGGTAAAGAAGCCCGCAAAGCCGCCGCGATTGCCGAAGCCTACCTTCATGCCAATTTCCGCAAGCCTCTCATGCAGATGCCTGCCGAGCTTCACGCTGTCATGCGGTCAGGCAGGGGAGGAGTGGCCGCGATTGCCGTAATAGATAAAAAAAACCTGAAGCTGGATTTCATAGGCGTCGGGAACATAAGCGGAAGACTGTGGTTGCCCGAAGGAAAAACCTGGGTGCGTCCGGTTTCCATGAACGGAACCCTGGGGGTAAGCTTCCGCGAACCGCGTTTGTATTCCTATCCATGGCAAAAAGGAAGCGTGTTCATAATGTACTCCGACGGGCTTAAGGAAACCTGGGAACTTTCCACGCAGGAACGCTCGATGCACCCGTCGCAGATAGCCCGACACCTCGTTGAGCATAACTGGCGCCACACGGACGATGTCACGGTATTAGTGACGAGATGAAAAATCTGGAGTTTGGAGAAGACGGTGTATGCCGCATTTCTCTTGCCGGGCTGCCGGAATCTTCAGAGATCGAGGAACTTATAGAGGATTATGTTACCAAAGTGGAACTGCTGCCCTATCCTTTAAGGATAATCTTCCTTGACATTTCCGAGTTGGTACACATGCAGGTCAGACCCCGCCAGGTTTTTTCAGACCTCCTGATTCAGGCCTCGCGTCAGTATGCGGGTAAGATTCAGATTGTGATTGCCGGAGGCCCTCCCATGATACAGAAATTCACCGAGATTTTGTGCAAGGCTATCGGGTTTGCCGATAAAACTCATACCTTTACGACCCTTGAGGAAGGTGAGACCTGGACCGGGGAGCACCTGAAAAACGGCGGCGTGGATACCTGAGCTGCAAGAACTTTCCTGAAATAATCTGCCAGCAAGCCGGACAACGACCTTGACGAAGTGTCAAAATATCCTATAATAACTGTAGACTTTTTTAGAAGAGATTATGGATGAACCGAATGCAAAAAACAAGACGCCTTCTGAGAAGACGATGCGAGAGCTGGCAGGTAAACTCTTTGAGGCTGGCAGCGGACTGCGTATCGAGCAGGGGACCTGGAAATACAGAACCATTGCTGAAAGGGGCGCTGCCGGTGCGAAGTTTGCTCTCAGCGACGGCAAGGGTATTCTTTTTGGCGACGTGGCGGTTTTTGCCTGGTATGACAGGTCGCATTCGTGCAGGATAATGGTGAGGGCCACCATCAACGGCTATCCCCCTATGAATCGTGAGTTCTACGTGGTTGAGGAGTGCTTGATTCCGCAGGAATCTACCGCAGTACAATCACCTTGCTTGTGATTTTTGCCGAGCCGCACTCAAGCTTGACGACATACACCCCCGACGCCAGGGTAGAGTTGAACTCCACGCTGCCCGATCGGGTGACCGCCATCCGCTCGATGCGGCGGCCTGTGGCGTCAAAGAGGGTCAGGGTGCCTTGCTCACCGTAGGGCAGGGAGTAAGAAACCTGTAAGGGTGAAGCAATGGAGCGAACCTCAAGGGAGAGGCCGTCGGGTAGGGTGGTCTCGGTGATAGCTGTGTGCCCGATTTCCTTGCTTACCTCATCGTCCTCGTCGCACTCGTCGGGTGTCATGTGGGTGCGGACGGTCAGGGTGTACGGCCCGGTGGTGGGTGGGTCGAAGTCGGCGAAGGTGACGGTATCTTCGGTGTCGCTTTCCAAAGTCCACGGCAGGGTGTCTACGTAGATGAGAGATGAGCCGTCCCATATCTCGGTCATGACAAGGAAGCTGTCGGCGTTTTCACGTCCAAAGTTCTTTATACGTACTACCGGTGCGTAAGGCGTGCCAACCTCCAGCGAGTCGCCGGAAAGTATCTCCTTCACCCCAACATCGTAATCCGCATACCCCATCAAGCGTATGCCGTCGAAAAAGGCTTTCTGACCTCGCCAAGTATTAAAGTTGATACCTTCACCCCAAAACATAATACTATCCAGTTCGATCTCTAGAGATAATCCTTTAATATCAACAAGATCAGTATTAAGATTCCGTTTCACATTCTGCCATTCACCTTCGTTACTAATTGTATCTGGGAATAGCTTCTCTGTTGGAGTATCGTCTGCTGGTGTTAAATCTGGAGCACCCCAAAAGTACCAAGCTTCTATAACGTCTCCGTTAGAAAATTCAAGCCTTAAACCATAGCTACTAGTGGATGTTTTAACTCCTTCGTGGCGAAAAATTGCTGCATGAGAAAAGATAAGACTGTCTAGATCCTTTAGTTTTTTGGGGTACATAAAAATCTGGAACAATGTACCTGTAAGATAATACATATCAGGTAATGCCTCTGCAGGTTGTTTTCTGGTATCGATAGAACCGCAGTAATCTCCTTTATATGCACTGTCTGGATCATGTCGATTTATTTCAGTAGAATCGTACTCGCCATCGGCTTCCGAACGCATCAACCACACCTCACTATCCTTCTCAAATCCCGCGTCCTTGATAAGGTTCACCGTCTCCAACCCAAATAACACAATCGGCAAAAATGCCAAGACAAACACTCGTTTCATTACTAGATCTCCTAATCTCCACCTTCGGTGGAGCTTTTAAAAGTTTGCCCTGATATAAATACCTACGGTAGACAAACTTCACTCAGATTCTTAATCCTAACCTTGAGCATCCTTAAGTCAAGGGGAAGCATCAACTCCCCCTCTCAATCTCTTGTTACTTAATCAGCACCATTTTCTTAGCAGCTTGATATTCGTCAGCTTGATAGCGCACGAAATAGACGCCAGACGCACACTTGCGGTTAAGGTTGTCCTTACCTTCCCAGCGCAGTTGGTGTACTCCTGCTTGCACTTCGCCGTCTACGAGTCTATTTACCATTCGTCCGCTCACGTCGTAAACCTTCAGGTTTACATGAACAGCATAGGGAACCGAGTAACGGATGGTTGCCGCGTTCCGCATAAAACTTGTCGAGGTTAAACCCTGAGTTTCTTTTTGAACCAGAGCAGGGTTTTTTCAATCCCCTGCTCAAGTGATACCTTGGGTTCCCAGCGCAGTGCGGTTTCGGCATGGCGGGCGTGCAGGCGCATCTCAAATACCTCGCACGGGCGCTGGTGTCCTCTGACCGGCTTTTTGTTGTAAGATATGCGTTCCTTGAGTATCTCAAATATCGTATTGATAGAGAAACTCTTGCCCGTTCCCAGGTTGAACATGAAATCGGTAGGCGCGGCTCGTTTGTCCTTGCG
>JAUVJT010000149.1 GCA_030592225.1 Candidatus Stahliibacteriota bacterium
GAGGTGGCAGCCATTGCCCGCCGCATATGCGCTCTGGCCGAACAAGGGGTAAGTTCACGTGACATCATGGTCGTATTTCCGGCCCTTGAGGTCTACCGTCCCATTGTGCAGCGGGTGTTTGCTCGTTACGGGTTGAATGCTCAGGTATCCATAAGACCCAGGCTGGAGACCTATCCCGGCATCAGGATTATACTTGATTTGATTCAAACCGCAGAACAGGGTTTCCGGCGGCGCGACGTGGTGGGGTTGCTGCTGGCTCCGGTATTCAAAGCGGTGCCTGAATCGGTGCGCGGCTGGATAGACGTTCTTTCGCGCAACCAGGGAATTGTCTCCGGCGAGCGCTCGTGGACAGAATGGTTTTTGTCTGAGACGCCCTGGGAATTGCGGAGGTATCCCGGGGGGAAGAAAATTACCAGTAAAGTAAGGGAGTTTGTCAAGCGGTTCATAGCAAAGCTTAAAATCCTGCTCATTCCCTGCTCAATCCAGGAGTTTAGCCAAAAGCTGGGGGACCTTCTCAAGTTTCTGGGATGGAGTGTTGCCGAGGAGCTTGAGCAAAGATTTACCCTGACCATCGAGAAACTTTGCCGCATGGCAGAGTTGGCAGGCGAGGCCGAGGTCGCCCCCCGCTTTATCCGCGAGACTTTGGAGATATTGCTGAAGGCCGAGGTCCCGGAATCTGAAACCGACACGCCGAACCCCATCAGGGTCATGCCGGTGGTTGAGTCACGGTGGTTGGACGCCCGGTATCTGTTCGTTGCAGGATTGGTTGACGGCGAATTTCCCCGACGCCCCCGCCGGGACTTGCTGTTACCCGAACCTTTGCGCGAGAGTCTTGGTCTTCCCGGGGCGGAGTACGAGTTTGCCAACGCCGAGTTTGAGTACCAGCGGCTCCTGTCCATGGCCAGGGAGAAAATTTTTCTCTCCGCCCCATCCATGGAAGGTGATAGACCGCTTATCCCCTCGGTTTTCCTTACCGAGACCGTTGAGTCTGTACGTCCTGGGGATTTGACCGTATACTGCCGGGAAGAAAAGCAGCTGCTTGAACCCCGGGCGCGCAAGGAATCCAAACAGGGAGTAGTCTTTACCGAGCCTTCCACGTTAGAAATCCTCGATACCCGCTTTGGCGCCGAGCGCTCCTTCCGGGTCACCTCGCTGGAGACCTACCGCACCTGTCCTTACCGCTACTATCTTCGGACAGTACTGGGACTCCAGCCTTGCGAGGAGCCTACTGCCGAACCCGAGGGCAGGCTTTTGGGCAGCATTTTGCACGACACGTTGGAACGACTCTTTAAAGAAAAATTCAATCTCGAGCGCATTGATGAGCAATTGTGGAATTATCTTCTTGCCGAGCTGGATCGTTGCAAGCTCAACGGTGATATGAATCCATTCGTGCGTATCTGGATAGAGGACTGGGTCAGCGCGCGGCGCGACTGGTTCTGCGACGAGGAGCAGGCGGCATACGAGACGGGATGGCGGGTTGATCCCGAATGGCTGGAGCGCTCACTTGAGTATTCATTCACCGAGCAGGGATTCAAGCTAAAAGGCCGGGTGGACAGGGTGGACTGGCAGGGCAATCGCGCCCGGGTGCTCGATTACAAGACAGGAAAAGAAGACTCTTTCGACCGCAAGATTAAGAAAGGTCAATCCATCCAACTGCCCCTGTACTGCGAGATGATACGGCGTCTTCACGATGCGTCAATAGATTCCTTCGGGATATATTCCTTTTCCGATTCGCAGATCAAGCAGATTACACCACCTGAACAGGCTATTGCCGCAGCGGTCAGATTCGCGGCAGATGCTGTTTCAGGAATCCGTACCGGGGAATTCGTAAAACAAGAAAACCAGTTATGTAAGTACTGTGAATATAATGAACACTGCTAGAGGCAATCCCGGGCACGCTGCGGAGTCAGGCAAGCGGCTTCCCCGCCAGACCCATCTTGACGTCTCCAAGAGCCTGGTGTTCTCCTCGCCTGCCGGATCAGGCAAAACCCGGAAGCTGGTGCAGCGCTACATTGCGCTGCTTGAGTCGGGAGTTCCCCCGGAGCGAATCCTGGCCATTACCTATACCGAAAAGGCTGCGGCGGAGATGAAGGAAAGGGTAGTTAATCGCATACGTACCCGCCATCCCGGGCTGCATTCTGCAATTCAATCAAAACTCTCACGATTTCGTATTTTTACCGTGCACGCCTTTGCCCGTTCGGTTCTGGAACGCTTCGCCTTCGAGTTGGACCTTCCTCCTAACCTGGTGATGATTGACGCCATCAGGGCCGGGCTTATGCGGGAGGAGGTGATTCGTGAAGGACTGGTTGCGCTGGGAAGCAAGGATAACCAGGCCGCGCTTTGGGTGCGTCACCTGACCCTTACCGAGGGCTGGACCGGGCTGCGGCGCAAGATTCACATCCTGTTCGTCAATATTCCGCAGAGCTATCTGGCGCTCGATACCACGCCCCCCAACCTGTCAGAGGAATACGGTCAATCCTTACGAAACCTGAAACACGCCTGGGGAGAAGAGTTCTGGCAGGCCACCGGATTTAGCTCGCTTCCCGACCCCCTGGAGGAACGCGAGCACCTGCGGGCCGTGCTCTTGCTTTTGGATAAGGTCGCTCCCCGATTCTTGACTCAGAAAGGCACGCTTCGCAAACGCCTGCCCAAAGGTGCGGAACGCGAGGCGTTCTTTGAAAGGGGCCAGGCGTTTCTTGCCTACCACGAGGCGTTTTGGCCCTGGCACGCTGCGGTGCAAACCACGGGGTTCCTGTACGTGTTCCGCCACCTTGCCGATTTATATGAAAACCGCAAACGCGCCGAACGAGTGCTGGATTTCGGCGACCTGGAGTATAAGCTGTACCAGGTGCTTTACCACTCGCCCAACTGGTCAAACGTCCTTGCCAGCTTTGACGAGCAAACCGACCACATTCTTCTCGACGAATTTCAGGACACCAACGGTCTGCAGTGGGCCATTGTTACCAAGCTCATCGAGGAGTGGCGGTCAGGCATGGGTGCAAAGCAGGAATTGGGCAAGACCCCGACCGTTTTTATAGTGGGAGACGTGCGGCAGTCAATATATCTTTTCAGGGGAGCGAATGTCGAGGTGTTCAACCGGGCGGGCAAGGAACTGCAGGCCTGGATGCAGGCCGGGTTCCAGGAGGTGGTGGTGCGGGAGAATTATCGCAGCCTGCCGCTTATCGTGGCGTTCGTCAACCGGCTGTTTGCACGCATAATGGAAGGCGGGAAGTATGATTGGCAAACCCCGTACGAGAAGTTTAGCCCCATGCGCGATCCGGGTGAACGAGGCCGCGTCGAGATACTGCTGACACTTCCGTTGGAAGATTTCCGTATGGCCGAGCAAAAACAGGCCGAGGCCGAGACTGTGGCAAAACGTATCAAGGAGATTACGGGAACCCTGCCCGTGTTTGAGAAGAACGATGACGACCAGGAGATTAAACGCCGGTGCCGATACGAAGACATCATGATCCTGCTGCGCCGGCGCACTCATCTTGCCAGGTACGAAAATGCGCTGCGCAGACGCGGTATTCCCTTTGTGGTGGTGCAGGGCACGGGATTTCACTCTTCTCCTGAAGTCGTTTTGCTGCGTCAGCTCGTCCGGTTTTTATCCAACCCCGGTGAAGACACCGCGCTTTACGGGGTGCTGCGTTCCCCGTTCTGCTTGCTTTCCGAAGACCGGATTCTAAGGATTGCTTTTGCAAATGAGGGGGCAGGCCTCTGGGATAAGCTCAGCGCATCCTCCCTGCCTGAAGCAAAAGAGGTATCTGCTTGGCTCAATGCCGTTGCCGAACGGGTGGATGAAATTCCATCCGCAGAGCTTTTAGAGGAAATGCTTCGTGCCCATGACATCTGGGCGTACTTTTCCGACCGGCAGGAGGCGGAAAACATTCGCAAGTTCATAAGGCTTCTGGAGGAGTTTGACCGGGACGGCTTGTCGTTGTTCAAGATTGCCGAGCGTCTGGAGCGAATGAGCACGCGAGTCGAAGAAGCCAAGGCCAGCGTTAATACCGAAGGGATGGACGCGGTGCGCATCATGACCATTCACGCGGCCAAGGGACTTGATTCACGGGTGGTGTTCGTTACCGGGATGGACGAGCGTACGGGCAAGCCTGACGTTTTGGCGGTCAGGGAAGAACGAGAGCGGGTGTTTTTTACCTTTACCGATTCAGCCTACAAGGAACATCCCGAGCGGGTGCTGTGGGAGGCAAAACAGGCTGAAGAACAGAAGCGGCTGTTCTACGTTGCCTGCACCAGGGCGCGTGACGCATTATTCCTTTCCGGGGTGTGGAAAGCCAAGGTTACGGGCTGGCTGGGGTATCTGGCCGGCGGTCTGGGCATGCGTGAAGTCATGGGCGCGGTTGAGATTCCTGACGCTCCTGAAGGGGTCGTGCTGGACATTCGTGAGTCTGTGCCTGAAGAAGAACGCTTGCCTTTTGCTGAAGACGTACGCAAGGCTTTGCCTCGGATACGGCTTGAACGTAACTGGCCGCAGCGGGAACGTCAACTGCGCAGGGTAACCGATGAGATTGAAGTACGCTATTTTCAGGGCGCAGGACTGTGGCATTTCGGCGAGATCATCCACGCGATACTCGAACGGCTGTCCTGTGGAGCCATTCAGAATATCCCGGAATCAATCAACGATGCGGTACGTTCACTCGTTATATCTTTTGACCTTGCCCCGTCTCGGGTTCCGGAATATCAACAACGAGTTGCAGAACATATCACCGCGCTCAAAGAATCAGGTCTTTTAGATGAAGTTGTCCTGGGTCAGGAAAACGCGGCCAGCGAGGTGGGGTTCCGAATCCATCAAGGCGCAGAAACCATCACCGGACGCATAGACAGGGTGTTGATTAAACCCGAAGGTTTGCGTATAATTGACTATAAATCGTTCCCGTCAGATACGGTAGACATAGAGGAGTTCAAGGATCAGTTGATGAATTACGCCAGGGCCGCTGCCGCCATCTACCACAAACCCGTGTACGGCTGCTACGTACTGTTTACTGCAGACGCAAAACTGCTGGAGGTGAAGTGAAATCTGCATTCATTGCCATAGTCGGCGCGCCCAACGTGGGCAAATCAACCCTGCTCAATTCCTACCTGGGTATGCATCTTTCAGCGGTGTCCCGCAAAGCCCAGACCACGTCTCAGAACGTACTCGGCATCCTTACCGCGCCCCAGGGACAGCTGGTGTTTCTCGATACCCCGGGTCTGGTTCAGCGCAAGGGTGCGGTGTACGAGTTCATGCGCTCCCAGATTAAATCCGCCCTGCAGGATGCTGACCTCATCCTCCTTATGGTCGAGGCGCGCTACCGGCCCACCGAGGAGTTCACCTCCTTTATCAAATCCCTCCAAGCTCCTTTCATCCTTGCCGTCAACAAGGTTGATATGGTTTCAGATAAACTCAAGCTTCTTCCCCTTATCAAGGTCTACAAGAATCTAGGTGTTCCC
>JAUVJT010000013.1 GCA_030592225.1 Candidatus Stahliibacteriota bacterium
GTAAGAGTGTCGCGATAGCCTTGCTTGCGTCTGTATCCCTTGCGGCGTTTGAACTTGTATACTATCACCTTTTTCCCGCGGCGATGCCCGAGCACTTTTGCCTTGACAGATGCCTTTGGGGATAGTACTACCTTTTTTTCGTCCTTCAGAAGCTTTACCTTTGAGAACTCCAACTCTTCGCCTGGCTGATTGGGAAGGTGGGGCACGGTGATTTTATCACCGGGTTTAACCTTGTAATCGAAACCGGCAATTTCTATGATTGCGTACATCAATTTCCTCCAGTATCAGGAAGGATAACCTGTCCGGGTACTTCCTGCGGAATTTCTTCGCCGCCCTCAACCGGCTGGACAGCCTGGGGGATGGGTGCGGTCTGTTGAGTCTGTCCCGCTTCTCTGGGAGACGTGGCAGCCCGATTGGCAGGTGCGGAGAAAAGCACCAACAACAGACTGGTCAACATGAATACCGCCCCCATGATGGCCGTTATGCGGGTCATAAACGGCGCGACTCCAGAGGAACCAAAAACCTGCTCGGCTCCCGAGCCTCCTCCTCCACCAAAGACGCCGGCCATTCCACCCTTGGTACGCTGTTGAATGAGTACTATTACTGCAAGCAACAAGCTGAGCGCTATGTGCAGAATGAAAAGCACAATGAATAAAACTTGCATAGCTAGTGGTTCCTCCTTTTGATAGCACGAGCTATAAGTTCAGCGAACGAGGGGGCGGAAAGCGATGCGCCGCCCACAAGACCGCCGTCAAACTCCTGGCTTAAAGCAAGGTCTTCGATATTCTCCGGCTTCAGACTTCCTCCATATAAGATACGTACTTCCGAAGCATGAGAACCGAATCTTGCCTGCAATTTCTCTCTTATAAAACGATGCGCTTCTTCCACATCGCTAATTTCAGCACGTTTTCCCGTCCCTATCGCCCATACCGGTTCGTAGGCTATAAGCCCCGGAGGTTTCTCGACATAAGCAAGACCTTTGGTCAACTGCCGTTCGAGCACCTCTTCGGTACGAGATTCCTGTCTTTCGGCTTCTTTCTCCCCTACACAAAGTATAGGCAAAAGACCGCTTTCTGCAACCCTGGCCAGCCTTTTGGCAATCATATCGTCTGATTCGCCAAAGACATGCCTGCGCTCGGAGTGCCCCACTATAACGTAGGTGCACCCCAACTCCTGCAGGGCATCCACTGACAACTCGCCGGTAAAGGCTCCATCCCGCTCCCAATGAGCGTTTTGCGCCCCCCATGAGATATTTGAACCGCGCAGAGCCTCGGCGACCGCAGGGATAGACAGTGCAGGGGGACATATCCCTAAGTCCGCCTGTGTCACGTCTTTAAGGTGTTCCCGCAACTGCAAGGCAAGCGCCTTTGCCGAGGTCGGCGTGGTATGCATCTTCCAGTTGCCAATAATTGCAAGTCTTCTCATCAGAACCTGAATTATACCTCACCCCTTGGTAGTGTCAACCCACCTGATGCCCCACGCATCTACACGTATTCGTCGGACACGTGCGCATAGCGCGGTGCACCGAGAAGGTTTGATTACGGAAACTTGAGCTGAACCTGGGCGATGAACTGATCTGACGTATCATCGTATTCGCCATTGATCCATCCCCTGCGATAGCATATTGCCAGCTTGGCCTTGTTATTGGGAAGGAAATGGAAGTTAAGCCCGCCGGCAACCCTGGTTTCTGCAAAACCTTCCTCGCCTGCATCAAGATCGTTATGCTCATACCGCATGGCCGGTTGAATACCGTAAAAGCAGGTGTTGCTTAACTCAAACATCCAACCTGTCTCGACGTAATAGGTCATAAGTGAGGTTTCGTCATCAGCACCACCCATGAGTTCTGCGGCCAGCCACAAATTCCACGGGGTCAACGCAAGCTCAGCGCCCCAGCGATTGAAATCCCAATCCGTGAAAAACATACCTGTGGTATCCACTTCAACGTTGGTGTTGGTGCCCATCTGATAGGCGCCGCCCACGTGCAGCCAATCCACCGGCTTGAGGGTCAACCTGGCGGCAAGATCCTTGGCTTCGTTGATGTCAGGTACGTTGCGGCCTTCGCCGTTGAACAGGCCGACCTGGAGACCTACGAATTTGATTTTACCGGCAAGCATCACGCCGAGATCACGGTCTATGGCGAATCCCGAGGCAAAGGTACGCTCCGGGAAAAGAACAACCGATGATGAGGTGAGCTTTTCCATCCCGATGGGGGTTTGAAACTGACCGATTCGTATGCCCAGATATTCTATGAACTTGACGTCCACGTAGGCATCGTAGAGGGCAAGCGATGCCCCCGGCATGGTGAGAAGCAGCTTGTAGGAAAAGCGGTTACTCACGTCGCCGCCAACACCAATATATGCCCGACGTATACGAAACGTGTTTTCAAGATAAGGCCCAAGCTCCCAGCACGCCTGCACGTAGCCGCCAAACTTCAGCGCCTGGCGGACGCATTGGTGTTCTTTTTTTTCGTGCTTGCCCTCCTTGCCCTCGCATTTGCCGTCGGCCATCCCCATGCTTACCGAAAGCAGCAATCCCATTACCGCAACCAGGTGTTTTATCCTGATCATCTTTCCTCCTATGGTAGTTGGTCTGTTTGATTTCTGCGCCAAAGAACGTTAGTTTAGCCAGGGGAATCAGGCTGTCAAGACATAATCAAACGTTCGGGAGGTTAAATTCCCTGCCGGTTGATTAATACGGTTTGCGCTGCAGTGATTGTCGCGACAACGGGATCGACGGAGCGCCTGAGAGGTACGCTGCTTGCAGCCTTGACATTTTGGCATCGTGGAGTAAGTTGTGTCTATGGCTTTGAAGTTTGGATTATACGGGGCGGGTAACCTTGGTCTTTCTCTTGCGGCGGCGCTGCGGAAAACAGGCAAGGATTTCGTTGGTGTATGCGACATCAATCCTGCGGCTGCGCGCAAAGGGGCTGACGTTCTTAAATGTCCGGTGGTTAACGCTTCTTCGCTTGCCAGGGACGCAAACGTTCTTTTGTTCGCCGTTCCCGACGACAGGATTGCCACACTCTATGAGGAGCTTGCAGATTATATCGCTTCCGACGCTCTTCTCGTTCACTTTTCCGGCGTTCTTACGAGCGAGGTATTTACTTCGTCCCTGCGTCTTTCAGCGCATCCTGCCCAAACCTTTCCCTATCCTCGATTAGAGAAAGACGTGTTCAAAGACGTCTATTTTGCCGTGGAAGGTACAGACCAGGCCAAGGCTTTCTTTCAGCCCTTGCTTGAAAAAATCGGGGCAAACGCATTCGTTATCTCGGCCCAAGATAAACAGCTCTATCACAGCATGTGCGTGTTTGCGTCCAATCTTCTCATCGCATTACTTAGATATACGGAAGACATCGGCGTTGCGCTTGGTTTGAGTGAGACGGAGAGAAGGGGATCAATATTCCGCCTGGCACGGGAAACGATCAACAACGCGGCTGAGAGCGAATCTTTCAACAATGCCCTTTCCGGCCCGGTATCAAGAGGGGATACGGAGACTGTACAAAAGAATATCGAGAGTCTTGAAGGTCTCCCCGCTCAGCAGAAACTTTATGCAGCGCTTTCCTTGCGCCTGCTCGAAATCGCCCGGCGAAAAGGGCTTCCTGAAGAGCGGATAAGGGCGTTGGAAAAACTCCTACTCTGACAGGATAACGAACTGGATGCGCCGGTTTGCCTTCTGGCCGCTGCGGGTGCGGTTATCACCTATAGGCTGGGTTTCGCCGTAGCCTCTGGCCGTCATTCGAGACTCATCAATGCCTCTGGCTCCCAGCCAGGTCTTAACGGCTTCGGCGCGCTGCTGGGAAAGCTGCATGTTCGCCTCGTCATCCCCGACACTGTCCGTATGCCCCTGTATTTCTATCCGCACCGTGGAGTAAGTCTCAAGGAACGCCGCCACCTCTTCTAATCCAGGATAACTTTCCGTCATGATGACCGCGCTCCCCGGATTGAACAACACGTTTTTGAACTCAGGCGCCTCGTCGGGCGCTTCGGGCTTTGGTGGGGAAAGGTCAACGTTTATTTCCCGGGCATCACCGTCCTGTAGAGATATGGAACGTTCCTGGGACTGGTAGCTTTCCATGGAGAAGGTCAGGAGGTAGTCGTCCGGTAAGAGCGTAGTTTTGAAGATTCCCAGGACGTCGGTGACGACAAGAGGCATATCAACCCGTCCGAAGGATACGGTTACGCCTTCAAGCGCCTCGCCGGTTTCGGCATCCTTTACCGTACCCGAGACGTAGGCGCGAGGTTCTTTTGCCTTTGCCAGTGCGAAATCGAGAACCTTTTCCTCTTTATCCTGAAGCACCACGCCTTTTTCTTTCCACTTGTAGCCTGGACTTTCAGCGCGGATGCGATAAACACCCGGGGCGAGTTCAAGGGAGTATTCCCCGGCTGCCGAATCGGTCATGACCGGTGCCAGATCCGATTCAGGGAACACCAGCTTTGCAGCAATTGGATTTGCCGTTTCTTCATCCATCACGCGCCCCAGCAGATGGGCTTTGGGGGCAGGCGGCGGTTTGATTATATCAAACGCTGCCGAAACCCCGAGTTCGACCTTCCATAGGTAAAGGTCGGAACCGATACCGATTGGAGCGGCGATGTCCATTATTAACCACGATAACGAGGGAAAATTCAGGCGCACCGCAGGGGTAACCTGCAAAGCGTATAATGCGAGCACGTCTCCTGAGGGAGACCGATCGGTAACTTCTAGGATTACGTCAAGAAACTCCAGGACAGAGACCTCTACCGCAACTCCCCAGGGGATTGAGGCGATACCGGAGGTGGTGAATATACCATAACCCGCATTGATATGAAACTTGAAAATATCGTATCCGATGCCCAAAATACCTGTAAAATCAACCAAGGGTGGCGGGGCAGATACCGAAGTTGAATCACCTGTCCAGACGCTGGCTGTGGCAAATCGTCCCAAAACGACAAGACCGGGTGCAACAAAGAATCCTTTCTCCTGGTTCAGATAAAAGGACTGACCGGCCTTTAATGCGGGGGAAAGCAGAATAGGACCTACCCGGTAGTAGTTATCGTCGCGCCGAAAACCGTCTACGTAGACCGCCGAAGAAAATTCCAGAAAGGAAAAAGGAGCAAACCCTATCGCACTGTAGTCATGACCATATATCTCATTGGAGTAACCGCCTGCAAGGTGAAAGAGGTTGACCGAAAGCAAACCCTGTTCGCCGGAGGAAGCGTAAAAAACATCCAGCGCTCCGTTCTGCGCCCAGTGGTTAGCTCGTCCCTGAGCGGGGGCTGCACACAAAAGAAACACGGATACAATCACGCTCGTGCGTATTGCATTTATCCTCATCGCAAACCTCCTCTGTTTGGTTTAAGGTCAAATAGCCCCAACGGGAATCGAACCCGTATCTTCACCTTGAAAGAGTGATGTCCTGACCATTAGACGATGGGGCCGTAATGTTCTTTAATCCCCTCCGTAGTAGTTGCGTGCGGTGCGATAGTCCTGCACGTTGTCTTTCCTGGGGAAAACCTCATCGGCAAGCATGTTGAGGATTACGGTCTGTTCATTCTGCAGCGCGGTTTGCAGCGCATCCGAAGCCGGATTAAATTCGCTCTCCAGGCATATAAAAAAGGCCTGGCCTATATCACACGCTACCGGTCCGGTCATATCGCCTACGTTAAGGGAGTAACAAGCACCTGCCATCTGGGCGCCGTATCGAGTCTGCGCTACGAAATACGAACCGAATCGCAGAGTATCAATGCTTACGTGTTTCATAGCCGAAAGAGCAGTGAAATTAGCGCCTGCCTCAATTTTTCTGCGAATGCCCATTGCGTAATCGCGTTGAGCATTCTTGGCTCTCTCCCGCAGCACCCTGCGTTCCACGTATTGAACAATAGTGTCCAGCGGGATAATCTCTCGTTCGTGCGCTTCCACGGTTGCGAATACATAGTAAGTATTGCGGACTTCAGGGAAAGGCTCGCTGATGTCGCCCGGTTTTGACTCTATGGCATAGGTTTTCACCGCCTCGGTGTACGGGTATCCGGGCATGGTCACGGCCTTGGTCTCGAAAACGTAGGCGGCACGCGCTAAGAGGTTATACTCGACAGCCAGCGAGTCTACGTTCTCCTTGCGGGCGCGTTTGCGGAACTCGTCTATATTCTCCAGAACGGCTTTTCGGGTATCGGCGCTAGGCTCCAGAGGGAAATGGATATCCTGATAGGTAATGCTGTCCTGTTTGCGCTCAACCATCTTGACAAGATGCCATCCCCCGCGATGGAAGTATACATCGGAAACTTCGCCTTCGGGAAGGGTACTCAACACTTCATATTCCAGCGCTGTCATAAAATCCAGGGAACGATTAACTTGCCGACTGGAATCCTGCGTAAAATCCAGCGCGATTTGCTCAAAATCGTAGCCGGCGTCCAAAGCCGCAGTCGCGTCATTGACTCTTTCCTTCAAGAAGGCCGAATCGTCAACCGATGGTAATATGGGGAATTTTACGGTTAGGATCTCCCACATTGGCTCACGCTCGAATTCCTTCGGGTTCGCATCATAGTAAGCTTGCAGTTCCTCCCGGGTGACGGTTGAGTCAATTGCAGGCAATTCGTACACAAACAAGGCCTCCAGAGCCAACCTCGATCCGCCGTCGTGCTGCGCTTGCAGTAATTGATTACGGGTGAGTCTCAAGGAATTAGTTACATCGGAACGCAACTTGGAGCGTACTATCTCCCTGGCAAGCTCCGCCTTGTACACCTCGACGAATTGCTTAACCTGGGGGGGAGTATTGGGATCGGAAAGCATCTGCCAGTAAAGCTGATAGTTGAACTGCCCATCAACGTACCACGATGAATCGGCGAGCAACTCGGCAGGAGGTGTGATTCTCATTATTTCCATGAGTTCTTCGTTGCCCAACGTGATGCGTTCGAGTTCGACAGCCTGTTTCCAGATTGCGTCTGAGAGAGCCTCTTCCCAGGCGGCACTGGCCAGTTCCTGACGCTGCGTCTCGGTCAGTCGTTCCCATTGTTCCGCATCGACCTGTGCCGTCAGTCGACGATAGGCGGCGGAGTAATCACTCGCTAAAACCTCTTCCTTCCCGGCAATAGCCAGGATGTTTTCCTTCACGTTACGTCTGGTGCGTTTTGCACCGCGTGAAGTTATATCGGCCCCCCAGCCCAACACCATCAGGCCTCCAAATGAAATAAGGACGACGAACATAACAATCTTCGCCCTTTTTCGCATCTTCATAATCATCAGTTTATTCCTCCATTAGCGGCAAACCTTAATTCTAGCGCGATAGCGCCGGAAGTCAACTATCTGCCCGCTGAAAGTCGTTCGGCCAGTGAGAGGGGAAGTCCCATCTTACGAATGCGATGCCGGGCCTTTTCTATATCATAGGCTACCCTGCGCAAGGTGATTCTTTCTATCCGGTAATCAACCCGCAGGTAGCATGCACGAGAATCGCCGTCCCGGGGTTGACCAACACTGCCCACATTTATCAAATATCGTTCCTCCGGGTGCAGCCTGACCGAAGTTTTGGGCAGTTGGGACGGCCATCGGCCGGCGTGAGGCATCATGGCAATGAAAGGAACGTGGGAATGGCCTATCACTCCGATGGTAGTTGCAAATCCCTTGAATTCCTGTGCCGTCCGGGTAAGAGTGAGAACGTACTCCCATGTTTCCGGCCGGGTGAAATTCGCGTGAACCATGGTTATATCCTCGAACTCCAGCCTGATGGACAACGAAGAAAGATATTCGCGGGACTTATCTGACACGTGGCCGCGTGTCCAGCGAATGGCCTCCTGGGCTGCGGCATTGAAATTCTCAATGGAAGTTTTTTTCACCACACCCCAGTCGTGGTTGCCGGCGATTGCCAATGCTCCAAGATCGGCCAGTATCTTTACACATTCGTCAGGGGCTGTCCCGTAACCTACCGTGTCTCCTCCCACCAGAAATTTCTCCGCTCCCCACTCTTTTGCGTCCTGGACAACGGCTCGAAGTGCGTCTATGTTGGAATGTATGTCCGAAAGCACGGCTATTTTCAAGAAATTACCTCATCCCGTATCTGAGGCCTTTACCTCTCGCTTGTACAGCGAATCTATTACCCCGTTTACGAATCGTGCCGATCCCTCGGTGCCATAGAAACGAGCCAGTTCAACTGCTTCATCTATCGATACCTTGGGAGGAACGTCGGGCAGGAAAAGAATTTCGCACGCGGCCAGGCGCAGTATGGCCCGGTCTACGTATGAGAGCCGCTGCAGTTTCCAGTCGGTGAGGGAATTCTGGAGCGCTTCATCAATCCTCTCCTGTTCCTGCAGCGTCGTTTCCACCAGGGTTCTGACGTAGCGGGCCGCGCCGCCCGTAAGTCTGCGTCTTTGTATGACGGAATCGACGGCTTCTGCGGGTTCCTCCGCCACCAGATCGATGCGATAAAGAATCTCTACCGTTGCGATTCGTGCGCGGGTGCGCCTGCCTTTAATGGAATGAGGCTTCATCGGTATCTTTTCTCCTCTGGGGTTGAAGATGTAGAAAGGTCTCTATTGTTTGCGCGCCAGGTTTGCCATCTCTATGGCGGCCAGGGCCGCGTCCCAGCCGCGATTGCCGCCCTTGACGCCTGCGCGTTCCAGTGCCTGCTCGGTGGAATCGGCAGTCACCACGCCGTAGATTACCGGTTTATCCAGCTGCAGGCCAAGTGCGGCGATGCCCTTGGCTGCCTCGGCAGCCACGAACTCGAAGTGTGGGGTCTCTCCGCGGATAACGGCTCCCAGACAGATTACCGCGTCTATTCCTTTGGTGATCGCCATGATCTTGGCGGCATGGGGAATCTCAAACGTGCCGGGTACGTAGCAAATTTGTACACTTTCCGCCTTGTGGCGGTCAAGACAATCCTGCGCGCCGTCGAGAAGAAGTTTGGTTATACGTTCGTTGAATCGTGAAATCACTATCCCGAAGCTTAAACCATCGGCGTTGAGGCTGCCTTTTTGTTCTACAACTTTCATTTGGTTTTCTCCTCTTTGGTTGAAGAATCTAGTAAATGTCCCATCCTGTCCCGTTTGGTTTCCAAATAAAACCGGTTATGTTCGTGAGGTTCAATGGATATCGGTACTCTCTCCGTGACCACAAGCCCGTATCCCTCCAGGCCTATACGTTTGGCAGGATTGTTGGTCATGAGGCGGATGCTGGACAAACCCAAATCAGCCAATATCTGAGCGCCTATCCCGTAGTCGCGGGCATCGGCCGGGAACCCTATGGCCACGTTGGCATCCAGGGTATCCAGCCCCTGATCCTGCAGCCGGTAGCAGATGAGTTTGTTGAGAAGGCCTATGCCGCGGCCTTCCTGTCTCATGTACACAAGAACCCCAAGACCTTCTTTCTCTATGCGGCGCATGGCTTCGCCAAGCTGATCGCCGCAGTCGCAGCGTCCCGAGCCGAAAACGTCGCCGGTAAGACACTGGGAATGAACCCGTACCAGCACGTTTTCCTTGCCTGCCACGTCGCCCTTGACCACGGCAAGGTGATGGTCGCCTTCTATTAACGTCTCGTAGATGATCAGCTTGAACTCCCCGTACCGTGTGGGAAGCGGGGTGGAGAACAATCGCTTGACCAGCTTTTCGCGGCGCTGACGGTAGGCGATGAGGTCCTTGATGGTAATCATCTTTAAGCCAAACTCGACGGCAAATTCGGCGAGCTTGGGCAGACGGGCCATGGAGCCGTCTGCGTCCATTATCTCGCATAAGAGACCGGCAGGGCAAAGACCGGCAAGGCGGGCTAAATCAACCGCTGCCTCGGTGTGGCCTGCCCGGCGCAGGGCACCGCCCTTTTTGGCCACCAGCGGGAATATGTGCCCGGGGCGGGCAAGATCGTCCGGCTGGATGGAAGAATCCACCAGCGAAAGGATGGTTTTGGCCCGGTCAAAGGCGGATATGCCGGTGGTAGTGCCGTGCTTGTAGTCCACCGAAACGGTGAACGCGGTTTCGTGCTTTTCGGTGTTGCGCTCAACCATTGGAGGCAGGTTCAACTCCTCGGCTCTCTGTTTGGTGATGGGAGCGCACAACAGGCCGCGACCATGCTTGACGATGAAATTCACCATCTCGGGCGTGACCTTTTCGGCTGCCGCTATTAAATCGCCTTCGTTCTCCCTGTCCTCGTCATCCACCACCACAATCAGCTTGCCCTGGCGAATATCTTCAATCGCCTCTTCTATGGATGCAAACATGCTCATAACTTTTTTCCATACCACGCCCTGGTGTATTCTTTGAAACGTTTGTCCTCCCGCCTTGTCTTCCAGAACCCCTCATTATCCTTATACCAGTCTATGGTTTCATCCAACCCCTGCTCAAATCTCCTGGCAGGCTTCCAGCCCAGAAGTCTGGCCGCCTTAGTTGAACGTGCAATCAGCCTGGCCACGTGTCCTGGCCTGTCCTTATGCGTCTTCAGTAGACTCTTGGGCTTGCCCAGCCGAGCAAGTATCCTCTCAGCGATCCAGTTTATGGAAAAGCTCTTACCGGTTCCTCCGTTTATCTCCTGGCCAATCAGGGGCGCAAAATCTTCGATAAACAGCGCTGATTCTATCAATGCCGCGCCGTCGCCGACCCACAGCCAGTCGCGCTCTGCTGTCCCCGGGCCGTACACGTACAGGGGGAGGTCAAGAAGCGCGTTGGTGGTGAAGAAGGGTATGAGTTTTTCCGGGTGCTGGCGCGGACCGTACATGTTGAAAAGCCGCAGGATGAGGGCGGGCAGCTTGTAGGTTTCAGAAAAGGAGTAGGCCAGTCTGTCCGCTCCCGCCTTAGTGGCGGCGTAGGGTGACTGGGGAGCCAGGGGGTGGGTTTCGTCCATGGGAACCTTCTGCGCCGAGCCGTAAACCTCGCTGGTGGAGAGATGGATGATGCGTTTGACCCTGGAGCCTACCAGCGCTTCAAACAGGTGCGCTGAAGCCACGAAGTCGTTGCGAACGAAAGTGTCTATGGAGATAATGGAGCGATCCACGTGGGTCTCGGCGGCTAGATGTGCAACCGAATCCACCTCTTTCAGAAGTTTTCCCAGAAGCTTCTTGTTACCCGCGTCACCGCGTACGAACCGGAAGTCAGGGCTGCGCCTCAATGAGCGGGGTATGGTATCCAACCGACCGGGATAAACCAGCTTATCCAACACTGTAACCCTGGTGTCGCCTCGTTTAAGCAGACGTTCCACCAGGTGGGAGCCGACAAACCCGGCTCCGCCGGTAATCAATACCGACCGGCGCTTCATCCGTCTTTCCTGAACCAGTCGTATGGAACCTCGCCGGAGAAAGGGTCCGTCCTGAACTCGTCCGGCTTATCGTAGTCATAAATCTCGGTGGGGGTGTTGATGAACATGGCCGGTTCGGTGCCGATGCCTTTCATGCCGTGCAGCACGCCCGCAGGGATGGATACCAGCACAGGGTTGTGCTCCCCGATGAAAAGTTCCATGAAATTACCCTTGGTGGGTGATTCGTCCCGTGAATCATAGAGTACCAGCTTGGCCATCCCCTTGATTACGCACATGTTGTCGCGCTGCACCTTGTGATAGTGCCAGCCCTTTACCACTCCGGGATAGACCACCGACAGGTAGACCTGGCCGAATTTCTCGAAGACCTCATCATCGGAGCGCAGTATTTCCATGAGCCAGCCGCGTTCATCGGGTATCACCCGGAGTTTTTTTATCTTTACGCCGTCAATATTTGCCTGCATTGCGTAAGTTTAGGCTCGTTTTCGCTTAAGTCAACCACCTGCAAAGGTCTTGACACACCGTGGTTTCCTATGTTATAATATAATCAAGGAGGCATTGTGAAAAAGGCAAAATGGCTCATAGGATTGACGTTTTTATGTTCCGTCGCCTGTGTATCTCCACCTCTGTATAATACCGTATCCACGCACGAAGGTTTAACGTTCGGGGCGGGTATGGCTTATCAGTCCGCTTACCGTTCCGGCTCCTGGGAAGACGGATGGTCGGGACGAGGTACGTTTGATGGAGTGAGGCCGGATATCGTTATAGGTTACGGAATTTCAGAGACTTTCAGCGTGGAAGGCCGTTTCGGAGGTATAATCTCCCCCCGTTTGTACTGGGAGGACTACCACGGCGGCGATACCGGCGAGGTGCGGATACCTGTTCCCATGATAGGAGTGGGATTAAAGCTATCCTCTCCACCTGAGGATCATGTTAACACCGCTTTGCGGATGGACATTGACTTCCCTAACATCGCAACGCTGACTCCCATGATTGGAATATCCACTGAAACCGGGTTTGAATTTCTCACCGTGGGGTTACAAACCGCCTATCTGTTCCTGCCTCGCACATTGTTCGTAAATCTCCATCCCTTCAAGGACGCGCATATCTACGCAGGCATGGATTTTCTCCCCCTGCAATTCGAGATTGGAGACCTGACCCTGGATGGGGATTCCTACTTTGAAAGTTTCTGTATAGGTGTTGCCTACACACATCACTTTGAGAAAAAAGAGGACTGGTACAGATATTAAGGAGGCCTGATGAAAATGGTTAAATATCTCTGTCTTGTTTTACTCGTTGCGACGGCGTGCATATCGCCGCCGGTATACGACACCGCGATCGCGCACACGGGATTAAGTATTGGAGCAGGAGTAGGTTACCAGTCGGCATCCCGGGCGGCAGCCTGGGTTGACGAAGGAGCGGCTGACTGGTCATTTGTGGGGGTACGCCCCGATTTTCTTATGGATTACGGCGTTTCTAAAACTTTCAGTATGCATGCCCGGTTCGGGGCATTCATCACCCCGGACATCCACTGGGAAGGCGATGATAAAGATGATGACAGCGGGGATATCTCAATTCCGCTCCCTATGATTGGGGTAGGCTTCAAGTTTTCTTCACCACCGTCGGATAAGGTCTTCAACGCAGCAATGGGATTGGATATTGACTTTCCCAACATAGCCAGCCTTACTCCAATGATAGGTTTTTCCACCAAAGCCGGCCACGAGTTTCTGACCCTGGGTTTTCAGACAACCAATCTGCTCCTGCCTCAAACCGTATTTATTACCATCCATCCCTTCAAGGGAGCACACGTCTACGGCTCTGCAGATTTCTTCCCCTTCCAGCAGCAGATACAGGACCTGATTTTTGACGGCGACCCGGTATTCGGCAGCTTCTCGGTAGGACTGGCCTACACCCACAATACTCCTCCCAAAGCCCAGAACCAGTGGTGAAAATCCAGGGGTTGACAACTCATTTCCACAGCCTATATTATCATTAGGTGGGTAATAACGCTTACTCATAAGAGGTAAAGGAGGAGAATTGAAATGAAACTACCCGTAAGGACAAAGGAGAAAAGATGAACACAAAAAAGATAGCAGCATTATTAGTGTTACTTGCCCCGTTCTTGGTTTTTGGAACTCAATTTAAGACCGAAGTTGTTGACACGATTACGGTCAATGCTTCTCAAGATGTATTATACGGAACGAGTATGGTTTGGCTGGCTTACACTTTTGTTTCTTCAAAAGATGTTATCCAGTATGAAGATAAAGCTCTAGGCAAGATTATAGGAAAAGCTCAGATAGATATTCCTACATCTTGTTCCTATACGGGTCCTAGAAGTTGCCTAACCGGAAGTACAGGACTGTATGCTCCGATAAGTATTGCCGATGTAGACGTACGTTTTGTGATAGACTTTGCGATTAAAAGCAATAGCGTAGTAGTCAAAGTATCTGGTTTAGAGTATGGAGAATGGCAAGTGTATCATTCCTCTTTAGGAGATGTTTCTTCATTTTATGCGCTGGATGAACACAAGCTTTCCCAAGCCTTTAGGACAGAGATGGAAGGTCTTATAGACGATTTAAGAGAGAATTTGCTATCGTGTCAGAATCCTGTTGTACCAGACACTGAAGAACAATAGAGCCGAAATTTAGAGAGGAAGGGAAGTGTGTTACAAGAATAATCTAAACCTGCCCGGAAGGACGAAGGAGAGAAACAATGAAAAAGATAAAACAAATCCTTCCATATATTACTCCTTTTTGTGCGTTGGGAGCAATTGTGTTATCTATCGTCTCACTTGGGCGAAGTTGCCAAACGGAGAGAAAACAAGAAGAAGTTAAGCTCGTTGTCAGACTAGAAGAACGAGAATACATTCCTCATATTGATACTGGTGGTCTTACTGAAGCTGGAAGAGAAAAAGTATGGACATCTCCCGATGGAAGGAAAATGAAAATAGCGTCCGTTACAAGTATAGTCGAATGTGTATTTCCTGAAAAAACACCTTTAATTACAATAACAAACAAAAGCAAGAAACCAATTGGTGTACAGAGGATTTTCTTAAAGACTCCTGGGGGCGAAAAAAGGTTGTGGAAAAGTGGTTGGTTAGATGCTTCGAGTAATAAGCCTATTGTATTTCCATTTTATCTAAAACCGGATACATCTTTACAGCTTACATGTGCATCAGCTATAGATACCACCGTTTTGAATTTTAATACTCTTTACATTGAACTTGTAGAAACAGGGGAAGAGAAGCAGTATGCTTTAAGATGGGAGTAACGAGAGTAATGCAATTCAAAAAAAGAGAAGGGTGTTTTTCTTGACAGCATCATCTGTCTGACTAATATCACCACATGCCAACCCCGGATTTCGTTCACCTTCATCTGCATACCGAGTACAGCCTGCTGGACGGCTCGATTCGAGTAGCGGAGCTTGCCGAGCAGGCGCGGCGCTTCAAGATGCATGCGGTGGCCATGACCGATCACGGCAACATGTTCGGGGTGGTGCCGTTCTACAAGGCGATGCAGAAACAGGGCATAAAGCCCATCCTGGGTATTGAAACCTACGTGGCGTCGGGCAGTCTCGTGGAGCGCAGGGAAACCCCCTCCTCTGGCGAGCGAAACTACCACCTCACCTTGCTTGCCGCAAACAACACCGGCTACAAGAATCTGGTAAAGCTTTCCTCCCTTGCTTATCTTGAAGGTTTCTACTACAAGCCGCGGGTGGATAAACAGGTTCTTGCCCGCCACAGCGAGGGTGTCATCGCGCTTTCCGGGTGCTGGTCGGGTGAGGTTTCGGCGGCGTTGATGAGGGGTGACGTGGAGTCTGCCCGAGCGGCGCTTCGGTCATATCTCGACATCTTCGGTTCGGACGGCTTCTTCGTAGAGGTGCAGAACCTGGGATTGCCTGAGACCGAGAATATGATCAAGCGCGCGGTTGATCTTACCAAACAAGAAGGAGTCGGCCTGGTCGCCACCAACGATTGTCACTTCCTGCACCGTGATCATGCCGACGCACACGACGTGCTGCTTGCCATCCAGACCGGCAAGAAGGTTGATGACGAAGATCGCATGCGGTTCGAGTCCAACGAGATGTACTTCAAATCCGGCAAAGAGATGGCCGAGGCGTTCCGCGATCTGCCCGAAGCGCTGCAGAATACGGTTAAGATTGCCGAGCGCTGCATGGTGAGCCTCGACCTTGACGGCCGCAACTTCAAGCTGCCCAGATACGACATCCCCAAGAACTTTAGCTCCTCCATGGCCTACCTGAGAGAGCGTGCCTACGCAGGATGCCGGGAGAAATGTTCGGTCGAAAACGGCAAATACGAGAAGCGTCTCGAACATGAACTCGGCATAATTGACAAGATGGGGTTTGCCGGTTACTTCCTTATCGTAAAGGATATAGTGGATTACGCGAAGAAGACGGGCGTACCCGTAGGCCCGGGTCGGGGATCGGCAGTGGGGAGTCTGGTGCTGTACTCGCTGGGAATCACCGAGCTTGATCCCATCCGCTACGGATTAATCTTCGAGCGTTTCCTTAACCCCGATCGCATCAACCTGCCAGATATTGATATTGACTTTGCCGACGAAGACCGCGACAAGGTCATTTCTTACATCCACGAACGCTACGGTCATGAAAACGTAGCCCGCATCATCACCTTTGACACCATGAAGGCCAAGGCGGCGGTGAGGGACGTGGGCAGGGCCCTGGATATTCCCTACGGCGAGGTTGACAGGCTGGCAAAGCTCATACCATTCAACGTCAGCCTTCGCGAGGCGCGTCGCGTCAACAAGGAACTTGCCGAAATCGTTGAATCAGAGCAACGCTACGAGCGGCTGTTCAGCGTGGCGGAGAAACTCGAAGGGATATGCCGTCACGCGTCAATCCATGCCTCGGGCGTGGTCATCACCCCCCAGCCCTTGACCGAATTCGTTCCCCTGTACAAAGCCTCAGACGACAGCGTCAGTACTCAATTCGACATGAAGGCAATTGACTCCATCGGTCTGTTGAAACTTGATATCCTTGGTCTGCGCACCCTTTCGGTGATAAAGATGAGTTCCGATCTTATCAACCGGGATGAACGGCAGGTGGATACCGACAACCTTCCCCTGGACGATGCTAAAACCTTCGATCTCCTGCAGCGGGCCGACACCGCCGGTGTATTCCAGCTTGAAAGCAGGGGTATGCGCGAGATACTGCGCAAACTCAAACCCACCGAGTTGGAGGACGTTATCGCGGTGATAGCCATCTACCGTCCCGGACCGCTGGCAAACCTGGATCTGGATGAGTTTTTCCGCCGCAAGAACGGGCAGAGTGAAATAGTCTATCTGCATCCCCGTCTTGAACCGGTTCTTAAATCCACCCACGGCATGCTTATCTACCAGGAGCAAGTCATGCAGATTGCCAGAGCCATAGCCGGTTTCACCTACGTCCAGGCCGATCACCTGCGCCGCGCCATGGGTAAAAAGATACCCGAACTCATGGCCGAGATGAAACAGCAGTTCTTTGATGGAGCCGAACAGCAGGGGGTTGATAAGAAGACCGCCCAGGCGATTTACGACCTCATCGAACCGTTCTCCGGATACGGGTTCAACAAATCTCACTCCGCCGGTTACGGACACATCTCCTACACCACCGCCTATCTCAAGGCCAACTACCCGCTTGAGTTCTTTACCGCCCTGCTTACCAGCGAGATGGGACACTCCGAGGTCAAGATGGCGCAGTTTATTGCCAATGCCCGCCGCAGCGGCATAGAGATACTGCCTCCCCACGTCAACAAAAGCGGCTATGCCTTTCGTATGGAAGCCGATGGGATCAGGTTCGGTATCGGCGCTATCAAAAATGTTGGAAGAGGGGCTGCCGAGCTTATCGAGCGAGAAAACGCAAAGGAACCTTTTACCGATATGCGCGACTTCCTTACTCGAACGAAGAGCGTCGATGGTCGCAAGGCTGGAGTTAACCGCAAGTGCGCCGATTATCTTATACGAGCGGGATGCTTTGACTCCATTGACCCTGACCGGGACTACCTGCTCGGTCGCCTGCAGGACGAGATTTCCCGTCTTTCGAATAAACGGGGGCTGCTTTTGGAAAAGCAGGCCGGGTTGTTTGGCGATTCGCAACAAACCGTGGAAAAATCGGAGCGGCGCAAGCAAAAGACCTTCAAGCCCGCCGATTTCCTCAGCTACGAGAAGGACGCGTTCGGATTCTATCTTTCCGGGCATCCGCTGGAGGAGTACCGTGATCTCTACGAAGCCCTTGACGTATCGCCCATAGAAGAGATAGACGAGAGGATGGACGGGAAAACCATTGTGATTGCGGGAGCGGTGGCCGTACGAAAGGGCAAGCGGGACAAGAAGGGGCGTGAATACGCCATCGTAACCCTGCAGGATTTTACCGGGGAGATAGACATTTTTGTATTCGCCAGGCTCTACGAGGAATGCCGCTCCATCCTGCGTTCCGATGAACCCATTCTGGTTAAGGGCCGGGCCGCGGTAGAAGATAACGAGGCGCGCCCCAAGCTGTTCAGCGAGGAGGTGCTTTCCTTCTCGGTTGCTCGTGCACGGCTGCGCTCGGTGATAGTTGATCTGGACGAGGGGAAGATTACCCGCGAGGAGCTTATGGCCATACGCGAGCTTGCCGCCGAATTCCCGGGACGCTGCGCCTTTTACTTGAACCTGCGCAACGGTAAGGGGAACGGCGAAGGGAACGGAGAAGGGAGGGGGGGCCGCACCCGGATTCGTTCCAGGGAAATAAAGGTAAGCCCTTCGCCGGAGCTTATCGATAGGTTGCGGGCCATGGGGTGCGTCCGTCGTGTACGCATGCACGGAACGCTATGATGTCACACAGATTTACATCGTAAAACTGCGGGTACCCCAAGAGTAATTGTTCAAACCACGAAACGAACCAACGAATCTGACATAAGAATCGAGCAGACACCTGGAGTTCAAAAGAATTTAGCCCGAAAAGACTCCTGTCTTTCAGGGCTAGTGAAACGGAGAGGGTGGGATTCGAACCCACGACCCCGCTTTCACGGGGTACACGATTTCCAATCGTGCTCCTTCGGCCGTGCTCGGACACCTCTCCAAGTATCAAGTCAAGACTACGAAGTATATGGACATTGACTAAGAGGTCAACTCTTCTTTCGCATATAGCATGTAGGGGCGAGGCATACCCTATGGGATGCAGTAAGTTGACATCCCAAGGGGTACGCTGTGCTTCGCCCCTACGGTTGACCGGAAGGCTGCCTCCCCTATAATACATCATGCGATCAGACGCGCGGAGCATCCAGCGATTAATCGAAACCTTAAAAGCCAAAGACATAAGAGATACAAGAGTGCTTGCCGCGTTCGGAGAGGTGCCGCGACACCTCTTCGTTCCCTCCGGCCTGGAGCATAAAGCTTACACTGATGCCGCCCTTCCCATTGGCGGAGGCCAGACCATCTCGGCGCCATCTACGGTCGCGGTCATGCTTTCGGCTCTCCAACTTACCTCAAAAGACCGCGTTCTCGAAGTGGGTACAGGGTCAGGTTTCCAGACCGCGCTGCTCACCAAATTGGTGTCTGAAGTCTATACCATCGAACGCAACCTGAGCCTTGTCAAGGAGGTGGGGAACAAGCTTATCGAGGCCGGGTGCGGTACAGCCAAGCTGCGTGCAGGCGACGGGATGCTGGGATGGTCGGAACACGCACCCTACGACGCCATCATCGTGAGCGCAGGGACTGACGAAGTGCCCTCCCATCTCGCAGAACAACTCAAGGCGGGCGGCCGCATGATCATTCCCCTCAAAGGCCGGATCAATCTCATTACCAGGGGAAGGTCAGACCTTCGCTTCCGCGAGCTTTCCCAGTGCCGGTTCGTACCCCTGTTGCCCGGGCATACTAAGCATTAGCTCGATTCCTTTCCCGCAACCCGTAACCCGTAACACATAGCCCGTAACGGCATTTATCGGCTGAACACCTTGAGCACGTCCCCCAGCTGCTGGGCAAAGAATTTGGCGTCGTCGGTGCTCATATTACTCCTGTTTTGAAACCCAACCAGCTAACATATATACCTCGTGGATACCGGTTTTATTCACCCGCTCTTCGGGAAGATTGAGCTTGCGGATGAGATAGGAGCCGTTGTAGTTGTTGATGGCCAGCTTGACCTTGCTGCGGCCTTTGAGCGGCAGCCGTTCGCCAAAGGTTTGCTCGGCTTCCTCCGCGGTCAGGGTCAGCACGTAAATCTCATTATTGTAGGGAAATACACCCCACAAATCGCGCAGGGTTACCTCGCCCTTGGGCAATCCTGCACCGGCGTTGATATAGGCGTTCTCCGCGCCGGTTACCTCGAGGTAGAGATCGCGCACCAGCCCGTGCATGGCGTCATCGGGATAGGCTTCTGCGAGAACACCCACCACCACGTCCATATCCTCTTCAGGCCGAACGTCACGGAACTCGGTCTCGACGATTGGGCCGTCAATTACCTTGACGTAGGAGTACTCGTGGTGCTGCATTTCTCGTTTCGATCGGGCGGCGTTGACGTATTGCACGACCATGGAAAACGGTTTCTTAAGAATGTGCACCTGCACGTAGCCATACGGGCAGTAGCTTGCCGGATAAGTTATGGAGCCGGTGTTGATGCACAATGCGCCGGAGGTAACGTAATGCGGCAGATAGTCTCGCGTAAAGAAGTGGGTGGTGGCTGAAAGCACGAGGTCGGCCTTTTCTACCACCATCTTCTGACGTTCAGGGGATAATTCGTCCAGCCAGAATCCGTCAAAGGAGTGAGCGCCGACGATGACGATATCGCGCTTGCCCTTGGGGATTCCCTCAAGGGTTCTGATGAGATACTCGCGGGAATCCTCACGGAAAGCAATAGTGTCGTCTGCCGGATTATCGGAGTAATGAAGCTGGATAAGATGCACGGTGTATTTACCTACTTCGATCTGAGCATAATACTCGCAGTCGTTCTCGCGGATGTCTACGTTGGGTCGGTATGATAAATTTACCTCATCGAGCACAGGCGCGCCCGCGCCCCAGTCGGCCTGGCTCTCACCGTAAAACTCGTTCTCCCCGTCTGCCACATTGGGGTAGAAGTTTAACTGCCACCACTGATTTTCCTCAAGAAAGGACAAGAAGTCATTGTCCCACCCTTTCTTTACGTGATCGCCCAGGCCGATAACGAACGCGTCGCCCGCTTCATCTATCCATTCCACCATCCTGGCAAACTCATCCTTAGACGACGGCGAATCGCCCTTGTTGTCGCTCATTATGGCGAAGCTGAACACCGCGGCCTCGTCAAGCTCCTGGATGGTCGAGATGCCTTCAATCTTGCCGTCAACAAACTTGTACTTGCGGGCCTGGCCGACAATAATCAGGGATAACGTAAGGACTACGGCAAATCCCGTTTTAGCAAAAATCTTCATTGCATTCCTCTCTTTGATTTAACTGAATCTATTTTTCGACAGTTCCTCCGAACTGCAAAAACTCCATCACGCAGCCGATACCGACATCAACTTATCCAACCCCTCCCACTTGCCGACATGAGCAACGGTGAAGTTCTTTCCCTCTATCTTCGCAAGTAACGATTCAGCCACACTTATCCTCCTTTTTTACGGTTCAGGGTATGTGCGTTTACGCGATGCGGATGTCTCTTTATTATCCCGTTGTCACTTTTCACTATATGTGCAGACATCGTTGTGTCAAGCGGAATGCTGTGCCTCAAATGAACGAACCATACGATTGCCTGATTAGCGGGTAATTGCTTGACATCCAATGCGCCCAGCCTATACTCCGGCAATAAAATTCAAACACTGGAGGTCTTGGTGAAGAAAACCACGCAGCTTAAAAAGATGATAAACGAGCGCCGAGCGGTGGTGGCGCCGGGCTGCTATGACGTGCTTAGTGCGAAGCTTATCGAAGCCAACGGGTTCGAGTTGACCCAGGTTTCGGGCTTCGGCGTTTCGGCTTGTCTGTTAGGCAAACCGGATGTCGGTCTCCTTGGCTGGAACGAGGTTGTTGACATGACCTGGCGGGTTGCCCAGGCGGTTAATATTCCGGTAATGGGCGACGGCGACACCGGTTTCGGCAACGCGCTGAACGTGATTCGCACGGTGCAGGATTTCATCCAGATAGGTGCTGCCGGGGTCAACCTTGAAGACCAGGTTTTTCCCAAGCGCTGCGGTCACATGGAGGGCAAGCAGCTGGTTAGTCAAGAGGAGATGGTTCTAAAAATAGAGGCCGCGGTTGAGGCGCGGAAAGACCTCGATCCCGACTTCGTAATCAACGCCCGCACCGACGCCATTGCGGTCAATGGCTACGAGGATGCAATAAGCCGAGCCAACGCCTATGCCAGGGCTGGCGCGGACATGATATTCCTGGAGGCTCCAACGGACAAGGAGATGATTAGCGACGCGCTCTCCAAGATTGATGCACCGGTATCGATCAACCTCTTCGACTCCATTGTCGGCGGCAAGACCCCGCTGGTGCCAATCGAGGAGCTTGCCGAGTTGGGCGTTGCCCGGGTATCGGTTCCCGTGGGAACCATCTTTGTTGTCGTCAAAGCGCTGAACGAGTACCTGTCTGTGCTCAAGGAGCGGGGCGTCATGCCTGACCGCACCGACCTGCTGTGCACGTTCGATGAGTTCAAACGCTTCGTCGGGTTGCCGGAATACAAGGAGATGGAGAAGCGGTTCCTTCCCAAATCCGTGGTAGACAAGAAGTAC
>JAUVJT010000157.1 GCA_030592225.1 Candidatus Stahliibacteriota bacterium
ATTGTCCGGGGTATCGCTGCTGCTTCTGCGCGGCAGCGGCAGGCTGGGTACGCGGTTCCGCGCGGTGTTCGCAATCATCACCTAAGGGCTGTTCATGCCCTGGGTGTTCTGCCTTGTATGGGATTTGTTTTTGATATTCTCCGGGCGGTGGACGTTGATTTGGGCGGCGCCTTTCCACACTGCGGCGGTAATTGCAGAAGGGGCGCTGTACGCCTACGGCTTCCGGCGGGTGTTCGGCGCCTCGCTAGCAAGGGCGATACTGATAGCTGTCATCAACTGTCTGATATTCATCGGACTTTCCGCCTCGATAGTGAGATAACACTGCTCAATCCCTGATAACCGTCGTTCCGCCCACTTCATTCAAACGTACGCATTGACGCCAGGCGTTTGCGTCCTACAATCAATACGTAGGAGGAACCCATGGCGAACGCTCGCTTGAACATACCAAGGGGGACGCGTGAGTGAAAGCATAGACTTAAAAACGCTGAAACTATCTGAGCACGATGAGGGTTACGGGTCAGGATGTTACGGGTACGGGTTGTGTTACGGGTTCTGCTGGAGCCTGCAGGTTGTGCTCCGCAGTCTTGGGATAGAGAAAACCATCTATGAGCTTCGCGGCCTCTCCTTAAACGCCTTTGCCATATGGGCGCATCCCACCGAACCAATCAAGTTGTGGAAGGAGGCAAATTGCCATCTCTTTATTGACTCGCTCCTGCGCTCACTGGGGCTTAGAGGCGATCTGCTTCACGTGCCTGAGGGCAAACATAATCTGCTTGATCACTTCCTTCATCACTGGAAAGGAATGTTGGAGAACAACCTTCAGGGAGGCGTACCTGTAGCCGCGTACGGGGTATGGCCGGAATCGCCATGGGGACTAATCACCGACTGGGATGATGAGGAGCGGCTTCTCAAAGGGTTAATCCCCGGCTCCCGGAGGAAACTTGTAAATACCTGCTGGCCTGCCAAAATACTGGTGATGGGAAGACCAACGGTATCGCTTGGGGAAAAAACCAGCCTGCATCTGTTGATGCGTAACGCGACGAGACTCGGTGAAAATAAGATATCCCATGATGAGTGGGTCAGCGGGGTAGACGCCTACCTTATGTGGCTAACCATAGCTAAAAAGAACTACAGCCGGGAGAAAAACTCCCATGACGATTTGGCACGTCATCTTGCCGGAGCCCGAAAAGACGCAGCTCTTTTCTTGTCGCATCATACCAATTTCCACAACAGCAAAACCGAACGAATGATGCTTGCACTTGCCAGACGCTACAACAGGGTTTCGGAATATTTGAACCAGGCCGCTAACGCTGCAGGGAAACGCGCTTTCCTACAGTTGATTACTAAAGCCGCCGCCGAAGAGGAAAAAGCCCTGGCACAATTCGACGAATTGCTTATCTACCTGGGATAGCAAGTAACCACCAGGACCTTTTCATATGACCTTGACTCCATTGAATAATGTCCTAAACTTAAAGAATCATAGGAGGCAAAATGAAAGCCGAAGAGCATCATTCCCTTAAAAACCTTTTCGGAATGGCCGTAGGGGCCGAGATAGAAGCCCAGAACGTATACTCCCATATTGGTGATCGCACCAGGAACTTCGTACTCAAAGAAAAGATGCTGTTTCTGGCCAGTGAGGAACGCAAACACGAAACCATCCTGAAGGGTCTGTTCAAGCAAAAATTCCCAGGCGAGGAAATGGTTGTCCCTGAAGAAACCCTTGCTCCGGTTCCCGCTTGGAAACCCGAAAAAACAGAAAACGTAAGCAAGGTTCTTGCCGCCGCCATGCAGACTGAAGTTGACGCCAGGGCGTTCTATGAGGCGATGGCGGAAAGAATTGATGATTCCAAAGCGCAGTCAATGCTCCGATACATGGCCGCGATGGAGCAGACACATTTTCATCTGCTCGAGACCGAGTACAATGCTGCATTGGAGTTGGAAGATTACGACCGCTTTGACCCGGGCGTGCACTGGGGCGCATAGTACCCAACGCCCGATAGATTCTATTCAGGCGACCAGCTAGCCGGCTGGCTCCTTTTTTTTAGAATGGGGATTGACAGTTCTGTTAAAAGACGAACAAAGGGCTTCAGGTCCTCTGGGTCCCCAACAAGACACTTTGGTGTTTTGTTGGGGCATTGCCAACCTTGACGCGGGCAAAACACGTCCTATAATCAACACAGGAAAGAGGAAATTACCCTCCCCTAACCATCAACCCCTCCCGCGAGCGGGGCAAGTTTTTGGCCCGCTCGCATTTTTTATACGGGATTATTTCTGTTGCGAGTTGTCAGGCGAAGAGACGTCCTCTTCTGTGAGTATCTCGATGGAACGCACAATGCAGTCCCTGCCTTCAAGTATCTCGAGGGAACCCTTCTGGCACCCCGGACAGGCAAACACCGGCAGATTAAGATGAAGCAACGGGTCTTCGGCTGCCGTAAGCGGCCCCTCGTATCCGCATTGCGAACAGCGCACCCTGGCGGGAATCTCTTTGTGAACTATCTCGGCCTCCTGCGCCACCGAGTTCCTGAGCAGCTCCTTTAACCAGAAGATAACCTGTTCGGCATTCAGAAAGGTAAGTTGGCCTACTTCAAGACTTATTTCGGCGACCTTCACCGCCTGCTCTCGCTGCGCTGCCTTCAGGATCGCCCTGGCCATGCCTTCGGCCACCGACATCTCGTGCGCCATTGACTAAAGTCCGAGTGCGGTGATGAGTTCGTCCAGACCTTCTTCCTTGCGGGCGGAGATGACGATTACTGATAGATCGGGCTTGATGGCGTGAATATCTTTGATGAGTTCGTCAGTCGATACGTCCATGGCTCCGGCAAGTTCGCGCTTATTGATGACGGCAACGTTGGCCTCGCCGAAGATGGAGGGGTGTTTTTTAACCATGTACGGGCCTTCGGTAACGGAGACGACTACCACGCGCAAATCGGTGCCGAGAGGAAAATCCGCCGGGCACACCAGGTTTCCCACGTTTTCGATAAACAGAAGGTTGGTGTCGGGAGGAAGTTTTTCCAACTGGTGGGAAATGATGTGGGCGTCAAGATGACACTCCTTGCCGGTATTGATCTGGAAGGTACTGACCCCGTGCGCGCCGATGCGGTCGGCGTCAATGGTGGTGGTCAGGTCGCCTGCCAAAACCGAGATACGGTAGCGGTCCTTGAGCCGGGCAGAGAGTTTTTCCAAGATAGTGGTCTTGCCCGCACCAATGGCTCCCATGAAGTCTATTGAGCGTATGCCTCGCTCTTTCAGTTGATTATGAATCTTCTCGGCCAGTTCCCGGTTATGGGCCAGCAGGCTTTCTTCGTCAGCTAGATTAACGATCTTGTGCATTTCTTCTCCTTAAGGTGATTGAAGAGTAACTTTACGGGAAGATTGAGGTAAGTCAAACTTGTGTTACGGGTGTTATCTCCTTGTAACCGGAGCGTATGCTCCGGTTTATTGTGAGAATGCCCCGGAGGGGTACGGGTGTTATGTCCAAAAAGACCAGGAAAGTAAGTTCCTGGATATAGTGGAAATGCCCCGGAGGGATACGGGTGTTACGGTTCAATGTCATTGCCATGAGATTGCTTCGCTCTTCCTCCCTTTGGTCGTCAGTCACTCGCAATGACGGTTGGGGGCAATCCCCTTCCACGGAGAGGCTGTCGGATAAATCCGAAAATCCGCAGATGACGCAGATTTGTTTACGAATCGACTTTGGCAAGTCACTAATTTACACAATTTTACCTCTATGAACTATTTCCAAGCTCTATGTCTCGGTGCCTCTGTGGTGGTTTTCCGACCCCCTCCCTAGTATAAGGGTTAAGGGAAGGGGTACGGGTATTACGGATAAGGTATGTGCAACGTGTCGCCTTGCTCAATCCCGTGCGCGGCAAACCAGCCTTGTTCCATCTCAATTGCGTAGCGGAACGGCCAGAACGGCACGTGCATGGTAACGGTATCAAAAGGCTGCATCCGGCTGATACCTACGATTTCCCCGCTTGAGGTTATAAACGCGATGGAAAGCGGAATTCTGGTGTTCTTCATCCAGAAGGGGTAGATGTCATCGTGGGGAAAAACGAAAAGCATGCCGCTGTTTTGGGCCAGCGAATCGCGGAACATCAAGCCCTGAGCACGGGTATCTGGATCTTCGACGACCTCCAGCGTCACCTTTGCGCCGCCAATGGTCATCTGGGTTTGTCCGGATCTTTGGGGAAGGGCTTGCCTCGGCAGTGCCTCAGGCTTGCAACCCGCGCTCCCTGATATTAACAGTATACCTATAACGCTCCCCACTACCCCAACGATCCAAGTCCGACGTACCGGAAGGGTTATGGCTGCGCTCCTAATCCCAGTATATGAAGCGTCCGCAGTTGGGACAGTGGTTTAGGGTCCCGCGCTGACTTGAAAGCTCGGTCGGCACCTTGCTGAAGCACCCGCCGCAGAAGCCGTTAAGTACAGGGACAATCGCCCAATCGTTGTAGCGAGTGAGAATGCGTTCATACATCTGGCAAAGTGCGGGATTTATACGTTCAATGAGCTTCTTACGGTTCTTGAGAAGCATATCTACGGGATCTTCGCCATCCGTCTTGAACCCAATCTTCTGAAACTCTTTTCTCATCTCGGTGTTGCGCCAGTCCTTGATCATATAGTCCAGATGCTGGAGTTCAAGTAAAAACTTGAGCTCATCGGACATTAGAGTCTCTCCTCAATTTCCTTTACCAGCGCGATAAACTCCTCAGGGGTCTGGGGTGCCTCGTAGCGTTTGCGTTTAAGAAGTTCCTGGCAAATTACCGCAACCCTGCCCAGGGTTATAAGGTATTGATTGCCCGGATCTTGTGGTGGAGCCACTATGAGAAAGAAAAGGTGCACCGACTTCTTGTCGATGGCGTCAAACTCTACCCCGGCGTCGGAACGCCCCACCACGATTTCCAACTTATCGGCAACAAGCGAACGGCCGTGCGGAATAGCGACGCCCTTACCAATTCCTGTAGAGCCCAGTTCTTCTCGTTTCAGAAGGGTGGAGACGAGGAGCTCCGAATCCTTATCTTTACGAATGCAACAAACGAGTTCTCGCAATACGTCTTTCTTTTTCTTTGCCGAAACGTCTAACTGTATACACTCCGGCTTAATCAAGCTATAGAGATTCACCGAACCTCCTTTTTATCTGGTATAATTACCATAAAACTATTTTGACGCATGTCAAGTCTTTTGAGTGAACTTAACCTCCCTTGCATCACCCCACAATTGTTCA
>JAUVJT010000010.1 GCA_030592225.1 Candidatus Stahliibacteriota bacterium
GCAGATAGATGGGAAGGCGGAAGAGAAGAAATAAGGGGCCCACTATTTTCAAAAGCTCAGCACCACTTTGGACCTGGGTTTGGCGTTCGATGTTGCGATCGAGTAGAATCAGTACACCCACTGTCCGCTCCTGAAACTCCGCCACCGTCGCGTGCTTAAAACTCATGATGGTATCGGGTTTTGTGAATAGTCTGCGGATTATGGAAAGAGCCTTATCCTTGGAGTCGAAAGCAAGGTTGAATGAGGCAGGCCCGGTTGAGTAGATGAGTTCAGCTGCTACGCGCGCATCCTGGGGGCGTGCAGGTCTCAGGGTTACGGATTCTCCCATGGCTTACTATATCATTTTCACGCGGTTTTACAACTCCGGGGCAATGAATAAAAGTAGGCCCCGCGATGCGGGCCTGTCAAATTATCCTTGCAAGACGGTTACAGCTTCTTCAGGGTTACGTCTCCGTTGGAGGTCTCAAGGTTAATCTCGCCCGATTCGTCGCCCATCTTGCTTTCGTAGACGTTTGCATCGGAGTTGTAGTCTTCCTGGGTGGGAAGATCGGGGTCAACCTCTATGTTGCCGTTGGAGGTTTCTAACCTGATTTCCGCCCCCACCGTATCAGGCACGGCCAGAGTAATGTAGCCATTGGAACCAGTAAAGATGCAATGCCCGTAGGCGGTGTCGGTTTCGGTTTCAGTCTTGAGCATGATGACCCTGGCGTCAACCGCGCCGTTTGATGTTCTGCCGGTGATGTCGCCCACGTGGATGTCCACCGTTATCTCCCCGTTGTCGGTCACAAGCTCGGCCTCGCCCGCGGTGTTGTCCGTATCGATTGCGCCGTTGGAGGTTTCCAGATACAGACCTGCCTGATGTCCCTGTACCGTAATCCTGCCGTTTGAGGTCACGAAATTCACGTACAGTTCCTCAGGCAGCCCTATGTCAGCATCGCAGCCGTAGCTGCGCACGGCGCCGGTCGGGATGTCGACAAATATCCGCAGCACTCCGTTGACGCTATCGGTGGTAACGATCACGTTTATGTCGTCCAGATGGGTTTTTGCCGAGGGACCGGTGACCCACCTGGTAAGGGTTATGGTGATGACCGAGTCGGAGCTTACCGATGAGGTTATCTCCCCGTTCCCGGTTTCTATCTCAAGCCGGTCGTAGGGAGAGGCCGGGTAAGTCTCGGTTGCCGTATCGGAGGCGTCATCGGCGTAAAAGCAACCAAGGGATGCAGCCACCAGCAGGGCCAAAGTTATGAGCACTATCTTCTTCAAGCTATCCTCCTAGATCACTGGATTATAAGACGCTTCAACCTGCAGTCAACCCGCCCGCAACACACCCGTAACACAACCAAAACACGCCCGTACCCCTTCGGGGTATTCTCACTATATCCAGGAACATACGTTCCTGGTTTTTAAGGATATAATACACCCGTAACACAGTTTCCAGTAATGTTAGACAAATGAGTTTAACCCATTGTCTAAAGACGGATTATCTTTTGCCCGCAGGACGAAGCGCCTCAAACAAGCACAAAGTATCTCAGCCAGACGTAGAGGCTGGAGAGAATGAGGGAAACAATGGCTATGGGCATTCCCCGCTTGGTGAATCTGGCGAACGATATGGGATGTCCCGAACGGCCTGAGATTCCTATCACCACCATGTTTGCTGCAGAACCTATAAAGGTGCCGTTCGATCCGAGTGCCGCACCCAGGGCAAGCGACCACCACAGGGGCGCTACGTCGATTCCCTTGGCGGCCAGTGCCTGGATTACGGGAATAACGGCTATGACAAAGGGTACGGCCGAAGTGACCATTGTGATTGCAGCCGACCCCCATATTATCAGGATGGCAGTCAGAAGAAGATTTCTGCTGGCGAGGCTGAGCAGAAGATTCACTACGACGTCGATGACGCCGCTTGCTTGGAGTCCGGCGACCATTATAAACATTCCTATAAAAAAGAACAGGGTAGGCCAGTCAATTTCGGCCAACAGAACCTCCATGGAAGCTATTTTGCGCTCCCGCGGAGGCAACTGGGAGAGGATCAGGAGTGCGGCGGCTCCTATGAGGGCCACGGTGGCAGGGTACATATTCAGGGTGTCGTGAAGTATGAACAGTGTGAATATAACCGCAAGCACGCCTACCGATTTCCACAACAGATACTTGTCCTTTATCGCCTTCCGGGGGTTCAGCGAGGCAAGCACCGACAGCTTGGGTGGTAATTTGCGCAACCTCCGTCCAAATGTAAAGCTGCCCATTATGAGAAAGATAACCAGCACGACCGCAACGATGGGGGTCATGTGGTGAAGGAAGTCAAGAAAGCTCAGGTTAGCAGCACTTCCAATAAGGATGTGTGGAGGGTCGCCAACCAGGGTGGCGGTTCCACCGATGTTGGAGGCGATGGTCTCGGAGATAAGAAGTGGGACGGGATCAATGCGCAGCGCATCGGCCAGGAGCAGGGTTATGGGGGCAATAAGCATCATAGTGGTGACGTTGTCAAGGAACGCGGAAGTGAAAGCGGTGAGCAGTGAGAGGGTTAGAAGCATGAATACCGGTTTGTTGCCGGTCAGCTTGGCGATAGAGAGGGCGAGCCACTCAAACAACCCGGAGCGCTTGACGACGTTCATGGTAATCATCATTCCCGCCAGCAGGAAGATTACGTTCAGGTCTATGCGATAGAAGGCTTTGGGTTGTTCGACTATGCCCACGGCAAGCATAAGCACGGCGCCGACAAGCGCCACCATGGCGCGGTCAACTTTATCAGAAGCGATCGTTACGTAAGCGGCAACGAATATGCCAAGCGTCAACCAAGCCTGGACATTCATAAGATAGTGAAGCGGTTCCTGACTACGGACGAATCCGTCTTCTGTTTCTTCATAGCAGCTTTAATCGCCTGCCAGCACGAAGTAACGCAGCCAGATGTACAGGCTGGCGAGGGCCAGGGATACCAGCGTTATGGGCAATCCCTTGCGTGCGAAGCGGCCGAAGGTTATCTTATGCCCCGATTTGTTGGATATGCCCATTACCACCATGTTTGCAGCGCTGCCGATGATGGTTCCGTTTGCTCCCAGACAGGCGCCGAATGCCAGCGACCACCACAAGGGTTCGATGGGCTGTACGCCCTGGGCGGCAAGCCCGTGGATCACAGGAATCATGGCCAGTACGAACGGCACCGCTGAGGTGACCATGGTCAGCACAGCCGCGCCCCACATTATTACCATCGAGGCGAAGAGCACGTTGCTTCCCGTAAGCAAGACCAGCAAATCGAGCAGGGTATTAATAACTCCGGTTGCCTGGAGCCCGGCAATCATTATGAACATCCCTATGAAAAAGAACAGGGTGGGCCAGTCTATCTCGGCCAGCAGGGTTTCAATCGGGTCAATATTCTTTTTCCTGGGAGGAAGTTGGGATATCAACAAAAGAAGAGCGGCTCCTCCCAGTGCCACGGTTGCGGGGTGAATGCCAAGCGCTTCGTGAAGTATGAACGCCACGAAAACAATACCCAGTACCGCCACCGATTTCCAAAGCAGGGGCCTGTCCTTTATGGCCTTGCGGGGCTGCAGTGAAGCCAGAACCGCTACATTGGGAGTGCTCTTGCGCAGCGCTTTCCCGAACAATCCCGTTCCCATGAAGGTAAAGACCACGAGTATAACGAGAACGAGCGGAGCCATGTTGGTGAGGAAGTCAAGAAAGCTCAGGTTGGCTGCGCTGCCTATCAACAGGTTGGGCGGATCGCCTATCAGGGTGGCCGTGCCGCCGATGTTGGAGGCCATGGTCTCTGAAATCAACAGGGGTACCGGGTCTATGCGCAGCGCATCCGCTATCAAGAGAGTCATAGGAGCCATAAGCATCATGGTGGTAACGTTGTCTAAAAATGCGGAGGTGAATGCCGTAATCAGCGACAGGGTAATGAGCAGCAGGATTGGTTGCCCTCCGGTTACCTTCGCTGTAGAAAGGGCGAGCCACTCGAAAAGCCCGGAGCGCTTGACGATGTTTACGATAATCATCATCCCTGCGAGCAGCAGAATTACGTTGAGATCTATGTGGTTGAATGCGTTGGACTGATCAATGAGTCCGGTAATCAACATCAGGGCCGCGCCTACCAGGGCGATGATGGTACGATCTATTTTCTCACTTGCTATGGCGATATAGCTCGCGATAAATATCGCGGCGGCGATCCAGGCTTGAGCAGACATTGTATCAGGTGCGCATTACCTTGGTGATTACGTATCGAGAGGAAACCATCCCCAGGTAGAAACCTTCCTTGGTCACTACCACGGCGTTTTCCTTGTGGTGAAGGAGAAGACTGGTTACCTCCACAATGGAGGCGTCTTCTTCCAATTGGATGAAGTTTGTATCCATCACCGAGTCAACCGGCATTTTGTCTTCTTCGTGCAGGAACCTGTCAAAGGGTTCGAACTCAGAAAGGAAGCTTAACCCGCCAATCATGCGGGTGTACTCGGGCATGGCCGCCTGCAGCAAATCGCTGCACCGCACGATTCCCACCACCTTATCTTCCTCATCAAGCACGGGCAAGGTAAGGATGTCGTTGCGGAAGAAGAGGTCGGCAACCTGTTTGAGAGTCATTCCCAGCCTGACGGGTTCCACCCTCCGGGATATGTCTCCCGCGCCTAAACGCTCGGTTACGACAAGATCGGTGGCCTGGATTATCTCCATTACATCCTGAGTGGTTGCTGCGGAGGAGAGTTTTTCCACGATACCCTTTATTCCCGCCAGTCGCGCCAGTACCCCCAGTGTCTTGAGATAGAGCCTGGAAACCCGCTTCGGCTCCAGCAGCAGGAAGACTATCTTGAGAGGGGCGTCGTCCGGGGTAAGATCAGAAAGCCCGTTAGAGAAGATGCCCAGTCCTATGGTTAGCTCCGAGACCTCATCTGAACGGGCGTGGGGCAGGGCAAACCCGTGTCCCACTATAGTGGAAACCAGACGTTCCCGCTCGAGCACCTCATCGGTCAGACACCGTTTACCCTCAGGGTTGCAGTCTTTTTGAACTAAAGGCACAAGCGTGCGTATGGCCTCTTCGAGATTTTTTGCCTTCAGGTTACGAAAAACCCGATCGGGCTGAATCAAATGTATCAATTTCATTTTTACCTCTGGGTTCTAAGCTTAGGCCAAGTTCCCCACTTGTCAACCCGTAACACCTCACCCGTAACACCCACCGCCCGTAACACGTTTGCGCAGCTGCTGAATCTTGGGGTATTAGATTCTCCTGGAGGAAAACGATACTGTTTCCCGGGGAAGTTACTCCGCTAACTCACTGGGTACAATCTGGCTGGCCTCGGAGGTCTCGATGCGAACGAAGTAAATGCTTCGATAGAGTCCTTCCAGATAAAACTCATGTTCCCCCGCTTTTTTATTAAATTCTCTCGTCCAGATTTTCCGTCCGTTGGTGTCGAAGCACATCAATACGATTTCGGCCGGCTCCGCAAGGGTATAGGCAATCATAAATCCGTCATCGCGACTTGTTGCGCGCAGATGGAAGTTGATTTTCTCTTGAGGCTTTGCTCGCTCTCCGTAATCAGTAATCCTCGATATGCTTGAGGCCCGGGTGAAGATGTCATGGGGTTCGTTATCCCGTGAAATAATCGAGGCGACAATCCACATCCCTGGAACTACCCAATCATAACGGCAGGAGGAGACGGTATCACCATTGCAATGCGCGTCAACAGAATGGGTTTTCAGCAGCGCACAAGGGAAGGTTCCCAGTTCGGTGACAATGCGGCCGGTATCGAGTACTTCCCTCGTTGAAGTATTGGTGAGCAATTTATCGTCGCACGTATAAACAAAGGCGCTTGTCCAGCGTTTGCCAGGAGTCAGGGGGAACAGCATCAAGGTGTCAGGGTTGCTGCCTTTAATCAGGGAAGGGTTTTTTTTAAAATCCACGACATATCCGTAAAGGATCAGGGCGTCTCCCAGTCTCCCCAGGTAAGTCTCGGTTTCTTTTTCCGGACCACGTTCTGCGATGACCCATTGCGCCTGGGAGAAATACTCGGCAAAAGAGCCTTCACGGGCAGGTTTGACAATCAGACGTTTTGTTCTCTCTTCCACGAAAGGATTGCTTACGTTCCATTGATGATTCCCATTGACGTTAAGATTGATTTCATACTCGGGGTTTTGGATAAAAGCGTAATGAATGAAGTCGATGTCGTCAAATGAGATGGCCTCTATCACCTCAGCCGCCCCGTTGATCGCCAGTATCAGCATCAGGGTCGGAACTGTCAAAAAGTGTCGCATAAGTGCATTCCTCTCTTAGGTGACTATTGTATGCGTTTGGGTTGAATCTGTCAACTTCCGCTTAAAATTGCATCGAACCCGGTAGGCGTGGGTTGACACTTTCAGCTCAAAGGATATAATCCAGTACATAGTCGGGGCGTAGCGCAGTTCGGATAGCGCACTACCTTGGGGTGGTAGGGGTCGCTGGTTCAAATCCAGTCGCCCCGATTTTTATTAAAAGGCGAGTCCCAATGACTCGCCTTTTAATTTAGAAGTCTGCCCTGCAAGCTTCAGGAATAATTTCGGAAGGAATTTATAAAAAAGCAAGCCCCGACGTCTCGTTTTTTTGTTCGGCGGTTCCCGTTGAATTCATACGCAGACGCTCCTCAATGGTCTGCTTTTGTTATTTGGAAACCTCTATTAAAATCGCAGCGGTACTCTCCGGTGAGCTTTTTAAAATCAGTTTTGCCTTATTCAGCTTCGCCCGGATAGGTATCCAGAAACTCCACGATCCTTTCGCCATAGACAGCCTCGCCTGCCACGTAAGGGATGTCACCGTGGCCTGCGTCTTCAATCCAGAAGGAGTCCTTGGGCTCTTCGGCAAGCTTCCACAGAACAAGCGCGTGGCGCTCGAAGACGGTGTAGTTATCGGCCTTCCCATGTATCATCAAAAGGGGACAATCAATGTCTGCGATGCGTTTTTCATTATCAAAATCATCAGCGGAGACGATTCCTGAGGGCAGGCCCAGAAGGCCGGAATCCTTAAGCAACGCGGAAGTGGAAGCCTGTACCGCTTCCAGTATCACTGCTGCCGGAGACCACACGTCTGCCGCAAGGTGGGTGCTCATGTAGCCGCCGAGAGAGAAACCGTAGAAAACAATCCGCGAGGTATCAACCCGTTCGTCCCAGTAAACAACGTCGAATGCTTCATTGGCGCTGGCAAAACAAGACTCGGAGGTTGGTTCTCCCTGCGATCTGCCGTATCCCGGATAGTCATAGATATAAACCCGGTAGCCGAGTTCCCACAAAAGCTCCACCCGATCCCAGTAGTGGTTTATGTTGTGGTAGTTGCCGTGATTGTACAGGATGGTAATCAAGGTGGTGTCAGGTTCTTGCAGGGTATCGGTAGCCTGCAGCGCCCAGAATGCGTAGATTGTATCTGAGTCCACCACAAAGCTATCAGCCCGTATCAACTCTTCAGGGATGATGCCCTGGTAGCGTTCATATTCTTCCATATCCTCCGCCCTGAAGTATTCGTCCACGGATACGTTCTCGAAGTAGAACGGTTCAAGCGAAAAGCATCCCAGGCTGAATATCAGGGGCAGGGCGAGAATCCACGAGTATTTATTCATCTGCTCCTCCGGGGTAAAGGCTGAAGCCTGCGACTATACCCAAAGCTCCACGATTGCCCGGGGATATAGGGAAGTTCACGATGCGGAACTCCGAATCCTGGAACGGGGCGTACCACTTTGCCTCAAGGCTCAGACCAATCATTTTGCCTATCCTCCATTCGGTACCAACCAACGCTGCCCAGGGTACGTAAGGTTCATCCAACTGGAAAAAGGCCTGTCCTCCGGTGTAAAGCAGCAATTTGGGCGCGGCATACCACGACGCCACCAGGTCGGCGGAAGGCGCTGCGCCCACTCCGTTCTGGTTAAAGGGATTGAGCCACAGGGTAGGATTGAGTCCGAAGCACAGGCTGGGCAGCCACTTCTGTTGATGCAGAAACTCGTAGCTCAGCCCGAAATCCATGCCGATGGTCCCGAACGCCAGCATGGTTGGATGAAGTCCAACATGAGCCTCAAGATTATCAATAACCCCCCAGCGGTAGCGCAGTACCGAGTAAGGCAGGGGCACGTCGGCGATTCCGGGCAGGGTTGCTACCGGTCCGCCCACCGAGAACGCAAGTGCGCGTTCATCAGGTTCCAGCGGGCGAACCGTAGCCACGCTTCCGCATTCTACGAGAAAAACCAGGAAAGGTAAAAAAACGAGACGTTTAATAATAAGCCTCCTAAGACTGGCAGATGATAATGTTAAACTACCTGGAAGTCAAGCGGACATCTGCAAAATCGGTGTAACTAAAAAGGGTATCTGTTCGTCTAAGAAATATGAGGGATGGCGTGGGTAGACCCACGCGCGTCTCATGGTGACTTACGTGATAATAACGTGTAACGTTCCCTCATATACAGGAGCCGGCTTTGCCGGCTCCTTTTTGCTTGACAGACCCAAAACCAGGGTTAGAATCATAAAACCTGATTTATCAAGGAGATTCAGTGGGCGTTGTAAGTTTAATCCTTTCAATTTCAGCGTGAGGGAGGGCGGTTGAGTCGTGGTTAAGATACGTTACTTCTGGCTGTTATCTTTCATCGTGCTATTCGGTTGCAGTATCGTTCCCACTTACGAATACGACGAGGTGGATGTGAAGCCCGAGGTTGTATCTAGTTCATTCCCTAGCTATCCTCCGTGGCTCCGGGATGAAGCGGACGAGGGGGATGAGTTCAGTGTGAAGGTTAAAGCCTTGGTGGACACCGACGGCTCGGTAATCAGGGTCAAGGTGACCGAAAGCTCAGGCTATAGAAAACTGGACAACAACGTAAAGGAAAATGTATTTTTGTGGGAATTTACCCCTGGCGAGCATGAAGGTGAATTGGTGCGTGTGTGGGTAACCTTATCGTTTAAGTTTATTTTGACATAGTTGATTTAAAACCAAGGAGGTTAATTGTGAACGTACCAATGTCCATATCGGCGGTGGGACCATTGAGCATCGTCGGGGCGCTTTTGGCCGTTGCGATAGGTGTTCTGTACTGCTTCTTCGGCTATCGCCTGTTCAAGATAATTCTCGGCATCGCCGGATTCATCTGGGGTGCAGGACTGGTGGGCGGGGTGGTGTTTACCTTGACCCAGTCAACTGTTATCGCCATCATCGCCGGAGTGTTGGGCGGCGCTCTTTTCGCGGTGCTGGCAGTTGTTCTCTACTACATTGGGGTGTTCATTCTGGGCGCTTATCTGGGCGGCGCACTCAGCATTTTCATCATGGCGTTCTTTGGTCTGGCAACCCCGGTCTGGTTGTTTTTGGTACTGGCGATTGCGGGTGGCGTGGTGGCCGTTATCTTCAAGCGGTTCATGATAATTGTTGCCAGCGCTTTCGTGGGCGCCTGGGCAATTGTTTTCGGGGTATCGTACCTTATTCCCAAATCGTCGGGCGGGGCGTATCTCTACATCGCGTTTGCTGCGTGGCTGGTTCTCGGGATTACAGGCATGGTGGTTCAGTACAAGGTTACTGCAAAGAAAAAGCTGGCCGAAGAGCGGCGCAAGGAGTCCTAGGAGGCTGTTAGAAAACCACAGATGACACAGATTTTCGCAGATTACAACTCCCTTCGGTCGTTTTCCTACGGTAAAACTCCTTACAGTCGTCTTCCTACGGTGAAGCTCCTTTTGGTCGCCGCTTCGCGTCGGTCTCAGACAAGCTCTTAGTTCCGGGCTGCCTGTTCCAGCAATCCCTCGAACGAGCGGCGGATCTCGGCGTTGAGCCGGGTTATCTCCTTCCTCATATTCCCGTTTACCTTGCGGGGATATATCGGCGGCGCGATATAGACCTCTATTTTCCGATTGAAGACGTTTCCCACCACCGAAAAGAAACCTTCCCAGGCTTCGTTAAGCCAGGGACGCGAGCCTGGCTTTGGTCCCAGCGCAAGATTTTTCATGTATACCGGCAGGATTGGCGTTCCTGACTTTACTGCCAGATATGCGGCTCCGCTGTTTATTGCCGAGATAGAACCGTTTCGATCCAGTTGACCTGAAGGCATCATCCCCAGACTTTGTTTGCACTTAAGCAGGGAAAGAGACCGCTTGATTCCTGAGAGATTGCGTGCTCCTTCCTTTAGCGCCACCGGCACCATCTCGCAGAAGAAGGTCATGAAGAAGCCGATGAACCTGCTGCCCTCGAACCAATGCCGGGCGGCAAGCATGAACAACCTGCGCCTCAAAGCAATTTGAATGATGATGGAATCGGCGCCGGTAACGTGGTTGGCTACCACGATGCAGTTTTGATGGATTCTTTCCCCGATATCTTCCCCGAACACCCTGACCCGGGTCACACACGCGTAGAAAGCGAGAAACACCTCCTTGATGTGCCTGAACGCCGAGTTGACCTCCGAGGGCCACAGTTTTGCCCCGCCGTGTTTGTTCATACGTTAAATCTAGTCAAAAGAGCCGGCATGTCAAACCCTTGACATGCCATTGGAAAGTATGATATAGGTGGTGGGAAAATTTCAATTCCAATCGGGACCCATACCTTGAATTTTGTAGAAGAGTACGAAGATGCCGATTTCGACATCACAGTGGATGTGAGTCTCTGAGTTGAAGATTAGCTCTTATCGGGCGGCTTAGGCCGCCCGTGTTTTTTTATATCAACAATACAATCGAGGGTTGACAAATGCTCGAGATAATTTATAGTTCGGTGTGAGTAAGGAAGCAAGTTTTTACGAAATGAACGCCGAGGAATTGCGTGCCTACACCGAGAATAAGCTGGCCGACATACTTTCGGTGCTCGCCGACGTGGCGTTGGGCGATCTTTCTGTGGAGGCAGCGGTTGAAAGCGAAGACATCTTTGGTTCGTTGGCCTTGGGTATCAATGCGATGATTCAAGGACTGCGTGAGCTGAAGACCCCGACACAGCGAGAGGTTGACAAATGACCTGTGTTAACCTATAGTTTGCCGTGAATGCGGAAATAACCCCTGACGAGATGAATACCGAGGAGTTGCGTGCCTACACCGAGAACAAGCTGGCCGATATACTTTCGGTGCTGTCCGACGTTGCATTGGGCGACCTTACGGTTGAGGCGTCCGTTGACAGTGAGGACATCTTTGGTTCGGTGGCCATGGGGGTTAATGCCATGATCAAGGGACTGCGTGAACTCAAGGCTCAGGATGCGGAGAAGACCATTCTGCTTGAGAAAACCAACCAGGAACTTGAAGATTTTGTCTACATAGTGAGTCATGACCTTAAGGCGCCGCTAAGGGCCATCACCGGGTTCGCCCAGTTCCTCAAGGAGGACTACCACGATAAGGTGGATGAGCAGGGCCAGGATTATCTTCGGCGTATAGCGGAAGGCGCTGATCGTATGCATCAGCTCATAAACGACCTGTTGGAACTTTCCCGAATAGGCAGGCACCGTAATCCATTTGTCGAGATTGACGCCGGTGAGTTGATCCGCAGAACAATAGTGTTCGTTAATCCCCCCGAAGACGTGAAAATTGTTGTGTCCGACGGTATGCCCGCCATTTTCTGTGACGAGGTGAGGCTGCAGCAGGTGTTTGCGAACCTTATTACCAATGCCATGAAGTACAACGATAAGGATGAGAAGATCATCGAAATAAGCTGGGCCGGGTATTCTGAGAACGGGTGCGATGAGTTCATCGTGCGTGATAACGGGATAGGCATAGAAGAAGCTCATCTGGATAGGATTTTCAAGATATTCCAGAGATTGCATGCCAAGGAAGAGTACGGCGGCGGAACGGGTGTAGGACTTAACATTGTTCGAAAAATCGTTAAACAACACGGCGGTAAGATATGGGTGGAATCTGCACCTGCTGAAGGCTCGGTTTTCCACTTCACCGTTCGCCGCCAGGACAAAGATCAGACAGGTACTGAAGAGCAGTGGTTGGTTTAATAATGATTCGTTCACAGCGGAAATAAGACGTGGATAGTTTCGTTTGCATCTACACCTGCAGTCGAGAGGAAGCCGCAGTGATTGCGGGATTGCTCAGAGCCTCGGAAGTAGAGGTGCACCTTTTTGAGCAAGCGCCTGCGCACCTGCGTCCATTCTCAGCCAGGAAAACCATGGTCAAGATAATGGTGCCGCGCAACGCAGCCGAGTTTGCCTACCAGATTATCCAGGACGCCCAGGATAAGGACTTTTCCGAGTTCGAGCAGAGCGCGGAGACGTAAACACCCCAAGCGAATACTTCGTTTCCACTTAGGAATTTGAAACAATCGATGCTCCTTTTGCTCCTAACGGAGTAGTGCCCGATTTAACAACTGAGAGTCTAACGACTTTCAGTTATCACCTTTAGAATTTACTGAGAAGAAAGAAATATAGTTTATCTCGCCCAGTTTCGCTTGCGAACATACATTAATGTAGTGTTGCGCTTTGCAGTATTTTATTTAGTATCATTTATAAAGATAAGTTGAGTTAGAGGTGAGTTAATTTGAAAGTGTCACGCTACGATACACTTTTGGTGTTTTTTAGGCTAAATACGGGTATCTACGGGGTATTTAACCCAACCTGCCACTTAAGTATAGATCATTAAAAATTAGAAGGAAAAATAAAAGGAAAATGGTATCCACTCATGGGAATTAGGGAGGTGTCATGGGTTGGGTATTGACAGTTCTTTAGTAACCCTCAAAAACATAAATTGAAAAAATAGAAGGAGCAGAAAATGAAAAAAGAAAAACTATTCAAGGTAACAAGCATTAGGATGAATCTAATGTCTAAGAGCAGTAAATGCAAGAAATATAATAGAGTGAACTTCGTCAGTCTGAGTGAAGAAGACGAACCTGTTATTAGAGCTCACGTATTTTTTGTCAACTCATTCAGAAACGCACCGGCCTGGTTAAGTCTGAAAACTGGTGACGTGGTTGCAAACCTACACTTTCTTGCAGATAGAAAAATAGTAGATGCAGATTATGAACCGTTCGTTTTGACAAAAGAACAGTTTAACTTACTCATGCGAAATCATATGACTGAGCAAAAAATTCAAAATAAGCTGGACTGGTGATGATGTTCCTTTTGGCCGGAAGCTAAAAGATTGCAGGAGTCAGAAGAGAAGCCTGTCCGTAACTGCTTTTGATCTCAAATTCCCTGGCCTCACTCTGCAGTGATCATTGTCCCCTCACCTTGCACCAGCCAGCGGTAGGTTTTCTCGATGCGATCCCAGTTTTCCTCCCGGTCAAGCGACCAGTAGCGGCCAATTACGCTTACCACCTGTCCAACCCCCAGTTCACGGCACTCCTTCTCAATCATTCCTACGTACCTTGCACCCGCTTCGGGTCGTTCACCCCTCCTGCCCAGCATGGCATGTACGTATACCGGTTCAACCTTTTGGGCCCGGCACATCCTGAGCAGCGCTCTCAGGTGATCGAGAGAGCCGTGCGAGGAGTAAAAGCTCACTATACCCAAAAGATGAAGGGGGCGTCCTTTCCTCCTCGCCTCCTCAATGGCCCACAGAAATGCTTCGTTGCGCATGAACGAACCGTTCTCGATAGCTTTATCAATCTTCACGCGGTCGGAAAGTATGCGTCTGCCGGCCCCTATGTGAAGATGCCCCACCTCGGAGTTGCCCACTCCTTTCTGCGGGAGTCCGACCGCATCGCCTGCCGCGGCAAGAAGACAGTGAGGTCGCGTCGCCCACAATCCATCGAAGTTCGGTGTTCGGGCTTTGCGAATCATGTTCCCGTAATCCTCATCGTTGTGCCCCCAGCCGTCAAGTATCAACAACAGTAGCCGCTTTGATGCAGGTGCGTTTCCTTGAATAAGACTCTGTCCGGTCATCTCAGCCGGCTGCGGCAGTCCCATAATGTCCAGGATGGTAGGCGCCACGTCGGACAGCCGGCCCTGTTCACGCAGCACAAACTCCCCCTGCGCATCAATAATACACGGTACGGGGCTACTGGTGTGTCCCGTATCCACGGCGCCTTCAGGATAGCGCCAGCGTTCCACCGTTCCGTGGTCGGCGGTAATCAAGGAAGCGACACCGTTATTCCGGGCACAGGTTATTATCCTGTCCAGAGCGCTGTCCACCGTTTCTATCGCCTCGATTACCGCGTCGGGGTTCTCAATATGTCCCACCACGTCCACGTTGCACAGGTTCACTATCACCACGTCTGCGCCAGGGTCAGCCAGCGCCTTGCACGTTTCTTGTCCAACCTGGTCAGCAGACATCGCGGGGGCCTGGTCGAAAGTAGCCACGTCCTTTCTGGTAGGCGCCACGATGCGTTCCTCACCCGGATACGGCTCTTCACGTTTCCCGTTGAGAAAATAGGCGAGATGGATGGCCTTTTCGGCTTCGGTTATCTTGATTACGCTCTTAGCGTTTTGGGAAAGAACTTCCCCAAGGGTATTCCTGAGTCCTTCCAGGGGCGGGAAGGCGACACGTACACCCAATCCCTTCTTGTAGCGAATCATGGTGGCAAAAGCCAGGCGTAGCTCATCGGTCGTAAAATGCGGGAATCCTTTCTGTGTAAGCGCCTGGGTTAGCTCTATCTCACGCTCGCCCCTGATATCGTAGAAGATGACTGAATCGTCCTTGCTTATCCGCCCAATCGGATTGTTTTCTGAATCAACCAGTACGTGCGGCTCAAGCAGTTCGTCTTCCTGGCCTTGAGCGTAAGCGTCAAGAATCGCCCTGGCCAACGGGGTGTGGGGAGCGGATTTTCTCATAAGTGTAGATTTCCATCCATCGGCATAAGTATATTCAGAAACGTGGTATTTGGCAACCTAATCCCCAGGCACATGAGGCGGCGAGGTTCTCAAAAAGCAAGCAGACATACGGTTTCTTTCTTGACATAGGTTGTGTTATGCGTATGATTCCTCTATGAGTAATGCCGGACGTAGAAACAACATTCTTTTCTATATTTTGTTGGGATCCTACGTCCTGGTCGGGGCTGTACTTGACATTTTCTGCTTTGAGAAAGTGTGGAGGGTTATTGTCCCATGGGTTCAGATTTTCATAGGCGTGGTTGGATTCGGGGCGGCGTTTTTCCTGCTGAAGACTCGAACCAGGGTGCAGAAGGGTACTGCGGAACGTCCCATCCTTCTTTTTGTGGCTCTTAGCGCTCTTTTTCTGGGAATAGCCGGGATGAGCATGGGGGTGATTGAATTCTTTACCGGCGATGAGGCCTTTACCCACAGCGCTCTGTCCATCGCCAACATTATCTCTCCAATCGCTTTCCTGTTTACCGCTATTTTTGGGGTTGCGGCCATAATTTTCCTCATTCGCAGCAGTTACGCCATTGTCAGCCCCAGACAACTGCTTATACTTTCTGCCGTGTCCGTGGTAATCTTTGTGGTTTTCGGCGTGGTGTTTCTGACCCCCATCACGGGCATCAAGCTTGATGGTGTGATGAAGATTGCCGCCATCTTCTTCTCGGTGGTTTGTGTTTGTGTCCTGGCCAGCACCGCTTTTGTGCTCATGGCGTTCGGCAGAGGCAAGGAACGTCGCTATTGGCGAAGTATGGTTTTCGGCTTAATGATTATTGCGCTTTCAGGGCTTGTCGTGTTCATTTGTTATGCAACCGGCGGCCAATGGGTTGGTCTGGCCCTACTCGGATTTACCGCGGCAGAAGCCTTTTTAGCATTCGCAGGGTATCAACGATGGCAGAAACTCAAGCATTAAACGTAGGGGTTCGAGGCCTGGTATTTACGATATTCGCTGACTGGCTTAAGGCCAAGCAGGGAGAGGAAAGGTTTGAAGAGATAAAGAAGGGATTGCAGGTGGAGTCTTTGGACCTGCTAGCCTCCGCCCAGAAGGGCAAATGGTATCCACTCCAGCATCTGGTTGCATTGCTCGAGTTTTGCGGCCAGGGAACCGATTCTTCCCAGGGGTCGTGGTTGGAGTTCGGTTCTTATCTATGCGAGGTTTCTTTAACCACAAGCTTTAAGGGTCTTATCGTGTTCATAGACCCGGTGACGTTAATGAAGCGCATGCCTTTGTTCTGGCGGCGTTACTTCAATGCGGGTGATATGAGCGTACAAAAAGTCAGCTCAGGCGAAGCGTTGTTGGTGCTGGGTGAGTCTGTGGGCCGGGGCGTGATTCCTGCGGTATTTGAGGGCTGGCTCAAACGCGCGCTGAAGATGGTGGGGGCAACCGGGATAGAGGTTCAAGGCTCGGACCGTCGCTGGCAGCTTTCCTGGACCTGGTCTGATGATTGAGGCGCTTTGAAAACGCTCCGGATACAGGCGTTAATTCTGGATTACGTATTAGTTTCCCTGATGGGAGCCGCGTTTGTGCTCCTAGCTTCTCATCCGCCTTCCGCTCGTCGCTGCGGAGGCCTTTATTCCGGGGATATTTTTCTTGGTCATATCGGTATCGGTTGTGTTTTTCCTTCACTCCCTTAAGCGTCGATACGATCCCGGCTTAATGCGGTGCACCACCTGTATTCTCTCTAACCAACGTTTTTGCCTGTGGGTTCTTCGTCCTGGGCGGCGGCGAGGTTATAACGGTCATGTTCACCGGCTGGCTGCAGCAGGTGCGTAAAATGATAGGGGCAACCGGAATCGAGGCCAGGGGTTCAAACTGCCGCTGGTAGGTTTCCTGGAAATATCGGCACTAACCATAAGTCTTCTTTCAAATCGTATCGTCTAGAGAATTCCGGTGCGTTCAGCTTGCCAAAAGCGCGACTTTGATTATTCTCTTCAAAGTATTCTGCACGGCAGAAATCAAACACCTTCAAAGGAGGTAATCATGTTGAAGCCCGATAAAGACGGCAGCATCCGTTTGACCGTCTCGCCGTTTCTTAAAGTCGTTCTGGTAGTGATAGCCGCAGCGCTCTGTCTCATCGCCTTGCGCGGTTTTCTTGCACCTTCTGCGCTCTATGCACAGTCGGGCAGCGAGATGGACGTTAACATCAAGAGTGTTGGCGGATGGAGCATTTACGGCGCTCTTCCCATCGAAATAAAGTCGGCGACTACCTTGCCGGTGGAGATTAAAAACGAGATACAACTCAGCGATTGACGCTCGATTCTGCCGCAGGCGGTGCTCTCTGTTTGTACTCCTGAGAGGAAGGATTCCTTCTGAATCGAGTCATCATTCCCCTGCGTATACTCAATTCCATTCGACTGACGTTTCTCTGCGGAGGCGGCTCGCCCGCTTGAAATAGTTAACCCCCTTGACAAATCGTGCAATTACAGGTAGTATAAGGGGATGGCACGCACGATTGAGGAACAAATCAAACGTCTCGAAGAGTTGGGTATCATGCTGGTAAGGGGTATGCAGCTGGTAGGCTCTTCAGGGGTTTTCGGCGGCGACTTATCGTTTTCCCAATATCTCATTCTGCAAACCCTGCTTGAAAAAGAAGCGATGCGTATGAATGAACTGGCGTCAATCCTGGGCGTTTCCAAGGCCAACGTCACCGGATTGGTCGACCGCATGGTACGCACAAGGGTCATAGAACGTATGCGATCCGACGAAGACAGGCGTGTTGTTTTCGTGACCTTGACCCAGAAAGGGAAACGGACAGTGCAAAGGATGCTGAACGTTCAGCGCAAGGAGTGGCAACGCATTATGGAAACCATACCTTCCCGGAATCTTGAGGTATTCATGGATTCCCTCGAGCAACTCGCCTATGCCCTTGTGGATCGCACAGGTTCCTCCCGCGAAGAAGCGGAATAATCCGATTATCACCATTGAATTAATCCCGCGATGGAATATAATGTCGGTATGCCAATACGTCCTTTGAGAAGCATCTCCCTGCTGTTTGCCGGACTGGTGGGTGTCGCCTTCGGATACCTGCAAAATACCTCTACCCCCATGATACTCGCCCACCGCGCCGGAGCGCAGGTTGTTCCTGAAAATACAATCGAGGGCTGGGCGGAAGCGAGGATTCGTTACCAGCCCGACGTGTGGGAACTGGACGTTCATCTTACCGCAGACGACAGCCTGGTAGTAATTCACGACGATGCCGTTGACCGCACCACCAACGGATACGGACTGGTTGGAGAGATGACCTTTGCCGAGATCCGCGCGTTGGACGCAGGGTTCTGGTTCACGACCGACTCCGGCCAGACCCGTCCCTGGCAAGGAAAAGGCGTCCGTATTCCAACCATAGGCGAGGTGTTGGACTCCTTTCCCTCCGATAACTTCAACATCGAAATAAAAGATTCTGTTCCCGAAGCGGCGGAACTTCTGGCAGAAATCATAAATGAAAAAAGAATGCACGATAAGGTGCTGGTCGCATCGGTACATCAGGAGGTTCTGAACCGCTTCCGCGGAATAGCGCCACGAGTCCCCACCTCAGGCACCGAGAACGAGATCCGCCCCATGGTGCTGTGGGGAAAGCTAGGTTTAGGCTCGCTCGCCGCCGCACCCATGCAGGTGGTGCAGGTCCCGGAATACTCAGGTTCGATACACGTCGTCACCCGCGGGTTCGTCAGACGATGTCACAAACAAGGCATTTGCGTGCACGTGTGGACAGTCAACGATCCCGAATCCATGCAGCGTCTGCTCGAACTGGGGGTTGACGGCATCATTACCGACCGGCCCGACATCGCGGACAGGGTGTTCAAAACCATGGGGTTCCGTAAGTTCCATGACCGCCAGTAAAATTAACCCCTTGACATTCCCTCACAAAGCGTTATTCTTATTAAGGTTTAAGGAGAATGAAATGAAAAGATTGCTTCCGATTTTTATAGTTATTGTGAGTTTACTCGCAGCTTGCGGGCGCAGGGTTAAAGTAACTGGAAAGGTGACGCACAGCGAAAACGGCAGGTCAATTCAGGGGGCGTGGGTTTACGATTCCACCCTGGATACCCTCAATATCGAATCCCCCTCCGACAACAAAATCAAGCCGCTCGACGGCATACAGCCCAACAAGCAGATAGTGACCACCGACGAAGAAGGCAACTACGTTTTAGAGAACATCTCGATGCGCAAACACTTTATCTACGTTGCCGCCGAGGATTTTGAATGGGTCAAGGTGAAGTTCAAACCCAAAGGGCGGGATAGCATTGTCGAGCTTGACATCGAACTCGAACCCAAACCCATCGAGATTATTTTCTAGAGGTCGTCGTATTCGCTTAACGACTGACTGATGTCAGCTTTTGAGATGGAGTCTCCACATCTCAAGGGGCAGGCTCTGTCCTCTGTGTCTCTGTGGTAATTATCCTCCTCTTAGAATTTGCACTGAGCGGCGTGGTCGTGTTTCATCTAGCAATCATCTTCTGGCGCATTCACGTCACACGCTTGACATAGCAATACCCATAGGTAGACTTGCGCTATGATGATGCTGTTGATCACTCTGCTGTTCGGGCAGTACAACGATGTCTACGTGCCCCATAAATCATTCGACGTGGAGTCGGGCGCGCTCATAGGAACTGCCAGTTCCGAGATCGCCCTCTCAATTCGTTCCTTTAGCCAGAGTTCCGATATTTCCTCGCCCGTTTTTATGAGCTTTTCGCATTCCTTTGACGGCCGCAACGAGATTGGCCTGGGTCTGCCGTGGCTCAAGGTAGTAGGTGACAGCGCCAACCACATATTTATCGGCAACACGGAAGCTTATTACAAGCGCCGCATCATTGGTTCCCTGCGTTGGGGGTATCTTGCTGCAAAGCTCACTGCAGAGATACCCACCTCGCCCGACACACTTGACGTTGGAGAAACCCTGGGCGGCAACTATTCCCATTACACCCTTGCTCTTGCCTATTCCTACGAACTCCCGCTGCTTACCAAACATCACGATTTCTTCGGCGTTCTTCCCCTGATTGGCACGGTTGCGCTCGAAGACCGTTTCCTTGACTGGAATCACGATTCGGGCAGCGGCGAGTTCGGTGCATCATTGGGTTGGAGCGCGGCTCTGGAGATTCTTCCGGTTGATTACGCCTTTGTGGGTGCGTTTATCAAGGGCGGTAATGACGAGGTTATCTACGGGCCGTATTTGGGGTTCCGCTGGTACTGGTTCGATGTCGGGGCATCCTGGCGCATGGGCGCGACCGACCGCTTCGACTTCCACTTAAGGTTCTACATCTAACAGGCGAGGAGGGCTGCCGGACATCATGATCTTTGCGTTCTTCTTGCTTACAACCGTCGTTTCATCCGACACCCTGCCACCTGCAATAATACATATTGAGTTGGGTAAGGATACGCTTGCGTTGGCTGAGCCTGCTCTCTTAACCGTTACGCTTACCAATAACCTAGATAAAGAATTGGTTGTTGAAGCAGATCCTTTGCTCAATCTTATAGGAGGGCACAACGGGTTATCCCTTTTCCTGATTACCCCAGATGGAGAGCAGTCTGAATTTAAAAACGGTATGAACTACACTTATGAAGCAAAGTACTGGTTGCTTCCTCCGCAAGAAAGTCTGAGCGCCGTTCTCATAACATGGTGGACGCCGTTTGTGCCCCTTGAATATACCAAATCACTTGAAAATCTTCCTTCTGGTAACTATAAGCTCTTCGTTAGTTATAGCATACCAGATCAAGGAAATGGTAAGGCTGTCGCAGTTTATTCAGATACGATTGAGTTTGTCTTTTTGCCTCTTAATAAGGATCATCGTCGCGTGATAAAGGAGCTGAACTCTCTTTCTATGGATTTCATGGGTTTGTACTTAAGAAGATCTACCCCTACATGGCAACGTATCCGGGATTCAAATACACCGTATAGCGAAGCGGCCTGGGCCATGCTTGTTACACTTCTCTACCGCATCGATTACGATCGCATCTATTATGATTCTTTAGAGATTGTAAAAAAGCGATTCTGTGAGGCATACCCTAATTCACAATTTATGCCTTACATACAAGAAGCACACTTCAGGATTTACAAATCAGGTCTTGCATATGAGTTTGGTGCATTGAATCGACCAAAGGAAAACCTTCAACTAGATGCAGAAGCGGATTCTCTTCTCGAAGTGCTGGGTGACTATGTTCCGAAATCTTTTTGGGTACATAAATGGAAAACCAAGCTCCCGATAATAACAGAGCAAGAAAGGAGAATGCGATGAAACGCACCCTCCTTTTCCTCCTAATCCTATCCCTTACTCTGGCCGCACAGGATGCGGAGCGTGACGACGAAACCCCGCCGGTGTCCATACACCTTGAATTAGGCAAGGATACCTTGGCTTTGACTGAACCTACTATGCTGACAGCTAAACTGACCAATCTTTCGGGAAATGATCTGGTAGTTGATTTGACGAGTACGTTTGGGTTCCCTTCTGCATTTGCACTTTTTTTAATTACACCTGAAGGAGAGGTGTCGCGTTACAGGGTAGGTATATTTGTATCATATGCTTCTAGCACCAACATTTACTTTCTACTCCCCCCTGATGAACAGGCAACCAGGGCAACAATGATATGGTGGCAAAACTTTGTGCCTCTTCGCTATAAAGCTGCACTTGAAGACCTTCCTGCCGGAGACTACAAGATTTATTGCACTTACCGTTTGCCTGATGATAATTTGCTTATTTACTCGGACACGTCGGAGTTTGTGTTTCTTCCGCTCGAGGAAGAACACCTCCCCGCACTAACGGACATGAACTATCTCAAAGAGCCCCTCTCCAGTTCTGAAATAACAAATACGAGGCTGGAACGGATCCGGGATTCGGACACCCCGTACAGCGAAGGGGCATGGGTAAAACTTCTCTTGCGAATCTATGACTACGATTCATTTAAGGCGGAAAAGTCTCGTTTCGACAAAGCTTACCCCAACTCACAGTTTGCACATTACTTGCTCGGAACTCAAAAGTCAACCTATCTGATGTGGGGGCATAATACAATAAATACACTCAGTGAACGAATTGGCACCCCGGAATACGATTCGCTTATGATCCTGATAAGGAACGTAACACCTAGAGCGGTAAATGTGCTAATATTAGATAATGAGGTTGAGAAACTATCAGAAGATGAAAGAAGGATGCGATGAAAAGAATAGCGTTGACGCTTCTTATCCTTTCTACTCTCCTTCCCGCTCAGGAGACCGACCGCGAGCCGTGGACTATCGGAGTGGCTTTATCCGGCGGGGCCGCGTTGGGGCTGGCGCATATCGGCATCCTCAAGGTGCTGGAGGAAGAGGGGATACCCATTTCCTACATCTCCGGCACCAGCATGGGTTCCATCGTGGCGGCCATGTACGCGGCAGGCTACACCGCGGCTGAGATGGATAGCATCCTTACCACGGTTGAGTGGAACGCCCTGTTTTCAGACCGCATTCCGGAGAACCGCATGAGCCTTGCCCGCCGCGAGGCAGGCAAGCGCAACCTGGTTGAGGTAACACACCGCTGGTTCGTGCCCGGCATACCGTCGGGCGTGGTGTCGCTGCAGAACGTGGAAATATTCCTTACCGACCTTTTGGCGGAGCGTGCCTACGACGCGGGCTACGACTTTGACAGTCTGGCCATACCTTTCCGCTGCGTTGCCGCCGACGTTACCTCGGGCGAGATGATGGTTTTTGCCGGCGGCAGCATGGTGGACGCCATACGTTCATCCATCGCCATCCCCGGGGTATTTGCACCGGCCCGGGTCGGTGGCCGTTACTTTATTGACGGCGGGGTGGTGCAGAACCTTCCGGTGGAGCCGCTACTGGAATTTGAGCCTGACTTCATCATTGCCTCGGACGTGATTCGCTGGACGCCCCAGGCGCGTAACATCATTGACGTGGTCACCCGCACCATGGCCATCGTGACCGAGCAGAACCGTCGGGAACAGCGCAAACTGGCTTCGGTTGTCTTCTACCCCAACGTGGACGAATTCCTCCCCAGTGATTTCGGCAAGGCAGCCGAGCTGGTGGCAGCGGGAGAGGCTACCGCAAGGGCGGCCATGCCCGCCGTAAAACAGCGTCTGGGCGATCATCCACTGGTGCTGAGGCGCAACCCGCTTTACCCGCGTGCGAAGCCGGTGGTGGACGAGGTTCGCATCGAAGGGCTCAAGATTACCCGCGATGCGCTGGTGCGCCGCCACATAGCTACCCTTTCAGGGGACACGCTTGATTTCGGCGTACTGGTTGCCGATCTTGAACGTCTGGTGCAGACCGGTCTGTTTAGGCACGTGAGCCACCGGCTGGAGTTTGAATACGAGCGAGTGGACGTCGTTTTCACGGTTGAAGAAAAGGACTACGGGCTTTACGGTATGAGCGTTTACTACGATAATCTTCTTGGTTTTGCGGTTCGCTTCGAGGTCGCCCAGGGCAACCTGTTCGGCACGGGCATCAGGCTTGGTTTCAGCACCATATTGGGAGAGCCTCGTGACTGGCGAGCGGGCATTACCGGTGCACGGCTGTTTGCCCTTCCCTTTACCTACCGCGTGGAAGGTTATCGAAACGTTACCCGCCATTCGTTTTACGAGCAGGGCTACTGGC
>JAUVJT010000122.1 GCA_030592225.1 Candidatus Stahliibacteriota bacterium
CGATGTCAAGGAAAGCGGTTATTTCGTATACTTTTGCAAGCGCCTCAGGCATATACTATCTTAAACGAAACTTACGCTTTTGTCAAGGGAGTTTAACAGCTTATTCTTTGCGGTATTTCTATCGTTAGGTAAAATTCCCCATTGACAACCCCGAAATCTTGCCTAGAGTATGGGGTGAGGTATGCGACTTTCCCCCCTGGTATCGGAAGAGCGGCTGTGGTGGTAATGCTCATAGCCGGCGCGGCGTTTGGCGCGTGGCAAATGGACAACATGCGTCCCACGGTGGAGCCGCCCCGGGTGGAGGGTCTGCTCGACTCCATGCTGGTGCTGGGCAACCCCGGGCCTGGTCTTACCTCGTTCGTGGAGGATTCGCTCAATACGCCTGACGAGCGCTCGCACGCCGCCACCCTTTTGGCCGCATTCTACAACCGCAGAGAAGACCCGGCGCGGGCGCTGTTAGCCCTGTTCTACATCTCAAGAGAACTGGATACCGAGTGGACGCCCGAGCAGGCGCTTATTGCCGCCGAGTCTTATTCCAGGCTTGGATTGCACGACTGGGCACAGGGCACGCTTGAACGTATCCCCTACACCCATTCCATGACCGAACTGGTGCGCATCCTGCACGTTTACGCAGCGTTGGAGACCCTGCAGGATAAAGACTCGCTTCTTGAGATTCGCTCCCGGTTCGAGCGCGGGCTGGAGCGCAGTTCCGACCCCATGGCCCTGATGCTGGCTCTGCACGGGTTGGGTCTGTGCTACATTGCCAGGGGAACCGCCGCGGCCTACGATACGGCAATGGCCTATCTGAGGGTGGCTGTAGAGGATACCGCCGCCGCGTATCTGAGCTTTGCACTGCAGGAGTACCGGGACTACTCGAATGATTTGCCTCTGGCCAAACGGCTTATCCCCTACAGCTTGTACTGGTCAGGCCGGGCGTCGGTGCATCGCGGCGACGGCTGGACCGCTCTGCAATCGTTCGAGGAGATAATGTACGATTATCCAAACGCGATGTTTTGGGAAGAGGCGGTGGTGCAGTACGGCGCTTTGCAGTTAAAGCGGAGTCTTACCGATTCGGTGCGGTTCGCGGCCAACCTGTTGTTTGAGAACGCGGGGAGCCTGCACAAGGTGCTCGAGGCGCGTCTGCTGCTGGCCACGGCCGCCGCGTACGACTTTCACTACGACTCGGCCGCGGTGGCGTTTGCTTCGCTGTCGCGCGCTTTGCGGATAGGCGATACCATGCGGGTGCTTTCCCACGCGGGCATGGCCGCCTCGCTGCTGCGCTACTCTGAGTCCATCACCGACCTTGACCGGGTGCCTGCCACACTGCAAGCGCTCGACCTTTCAGGCTACAAACCCAATGGCCATTCCGGAGATAAACGAGAAACTGGCCGAGCGTTACCTTATGCAAAGAAACGTTGCGGCCGCGGACAGCTTTTTTGCCCGCGCCCTGCGCTACTATCCCAACCCGGTAATCGAGGCCCGCTCACGCCTTGGCCTGGCCTATATTGCGCTTGCCCATGGCGACTACTCCGAATCCATAGACCATTACGAACGGGTGCTTAACCTGCTGGAACTTTACAACCTTCGCTTTGACGGTATGGCCGACGTTCAGCTTAACGTGGGTCTGGCCTATTTGCAGCGATCGAAGTCCGAGAGCGGCAATGGCAACGTTGACCTGCGGCGCGCGCGTTCCAGCTTCCGCGAAGCCCTCGACCTCGACCCCACGGGCGAGGCAGGCATTACCGCACGCAAACAGTTGGAAGCCATAGACTGACGCCCCCTGCAATCTCAGCGCAAACAGCTTGACAAACAGTACGCTAAACGGTAGTATTATCCATATGGGAGACACCTTGACCGACACCCTGAAAGATACTCTGACGGTATCAGGAAATATAGGAGGAGACGGCGATTGGATGTTGATTCTAGCTATTGTTGGAACCGTAGCGACCGTCTTGGCTTTGGCTTTAGGGATTCCTCTTTTTATCGATTGGCTTAAAAAAAGAAATGAACTTCAGGAATTCAGAAAGGAGCTTGAACGGAAGCTTAACGCTATTCATAAAGATATGGTTTTTCACATGGCCAGTTTGCCTGAGCTTAGGAAGGAAGTTAAACAAGGACTTGATGCCATCGGTAAGTATAAGATTCTTTACAGAGATGGTTTACCTGAGCTTAAGAAGAAGGAGAAACTAACTATACTCCGCGATGGTCTACAAGCTTTGGACGAGTACCGCCATGCCGACGCGATTGCAAGGTTCAGCGAATGCCTGCAATTGGAATCCGACGACAGCGAATGCTGCGCCATGCTCAACCTGATCGGGATTAGCCAGATGACAAAGGGAGACACCCACGAGGCCGAGCAGACCTTTATTGAGATGATTCGCATCGCCGAACAAGCCGACAACAAAGAAGCCCTGGCTAAGGGGTTCGGCAATGCAGGTCTTGTCTACCAAACCTTAGGCGATTTTCAGAAGGCGCTGGAATACCACCTGCGAGCTTTGAAGATAGACGAGAAGATGGGTAATCTCGAAGGTCAGGCCCAAGACCTCGGCAACATCGGTCTTGTGTACAAAACCCTTGGCGAGCCGCACAAGGCGCTGGACCATCACGAGAAGGCGCTTAAGATCAACGAGGACATCGGTCGGCTTGAAGGCCAGGCCAATCAACTCGGTAACATCGGCAATGTGTACCAGACCCTTGGCCAACCGCACAAGGCGCTGAACCATCACGAGAAAACGCTCAAGATAGACGAGAAGATGAGTAATCTTGAAGGCCAAGCCAACCAACTCGGCAACATCGGCATTGTGTACAAAACCCTTGGCGAGCCGCAGAAGGCGCTGGACCATCACGAGAAGGCGCTTAAGATCGCAAAACAGATAGGCAATCGAGAAGTTGAGGCCAACCAACTCGTCAACATCGGCAATGTGTACCAGACCCTTGGCCAACCGCGCAAGGCGCTGGAGTATTACCAGCGAGCGTTGGAGATGGCGAAACAGATTGACAATCCACAGATTGAGGCCAATGCCCTCGGCAACATCGGCATTGTGTACGAGGCCCTTGGCGATCCGCACAAGGCGCTGGGGTATCTTCAGAAGGCGCTTGAGATTACAAAACAGATCGGCAATCGAGAAGTTGAGGCCAACCAATCTATCAATATCGGCGTGGTTTACTTCGACTTAGGGCAAGTTGATAAAGCCCTCGAGTATCTCAAGTGCGCACGTAAGAAGTATGTAAAGATTGGGAACAAGTCCAATGTTGAGCTTTGCAACCGCATCATTGCCCTTGTTGAGGAGGCGATGGGACGCGAGTAGGGGCAATACGCCTTCGTAGTGTAAAAAAGGAACGGGCCGCGGTCGCGGCCCGTCAATGTAAGGCGTCTTTGTCAAACATCCCAAAACCAAAGGAGGTTTGGTGGCTCTAGCGTGTCACCCTATATTCTAGCAATTATCGTGCCATGTGTCCCCGGAAACGCATCTTACGCTTTATCCGCACTTGTTCTAAATTAGCTCCGGGGAAGTGTTACGGATTTGTGCAATTCGTTGCACAAAAGTGCAATTCTGTGCTGTCTGATTTGCCTTGATTACGACTTAAAACTTGACACGTTGCGTTTGAGCATTATGCTTAGCCCATGAAGTTGCGTGTGATGATTCTGCTGGCGGCGCTGACCGCATTTGCCTGCGCTGCGGGATGGGGCGGCCTGAGCGTAACCGAAATGATGGTTAACGTCAACGGTCTTAACGACAGCCTGAACACAATCAACAGCCAAACGCTGGGCGGCAGTCAGACCATAGGGTTCGCCTCGCCCTTTATGATTATCGGGGGCCAGGGCGGCGGCGAGGCAGGCATCTTCTCGATAAGCGTCTGGGGCGGCGGAATGTTCCAAAGACAACAAGCCGACAGGCTTAGCGCGTCGTTGGGCTATGCGGTTGGATTAGCTGAACCGGGCATCAACTGGAAGCCGGTCGAGTTTATTGAACTCAGGCCGTGCCTGAACCTGGGCGGCGCGGTGTTCAACCTCGAACTGCGGGAAATATGGGACGCCAGTATGTCTGAAGATACCGCCGTCTACCAGTCATCGGTCACCGGCTGGCAGGCAAACGCGGGCGCGGCTTTTGCGCTTCATGTCAACGTCCCGGTCGGGGAGCGAACCATGGTTGGTCTCATGGCCAAGGCCGGATACCTGTACCCGGTATACACGCGCTGGAAAAATCTGGGTAATGTGATCGATCCCATCAGCGGATTCGGTATTGACGGCCCCTACGCCAGCATAGGCGTCAACTTCTCCACCCGTCCCGACCCTTGAGGGGCATTTCCACAATAAGCCGGAGCGTACGCTCCGGTCACAAGGAGATAACACCCCCGTACCCCTCCGGGGCATTTCCACTATATCCAGGAACATGCGTTCCTGGTTTTTTAGGAGATAACCCCTCCCTCCGGGATTTGGGGTACCCCTTGAGGTACTTGGTATCTTATGGTGATACAAAGTTCTCAAACGGTTTGCTATCCTCTTGACAAATATTTCATTATCAGTATCATACTGTCTCAATTAAGGAAAGGAGAAGTCATGAGAAGAAAAATGAGTAAGGATTTCAGCGGGCGTTTTCTGGTTCGCATCCCGGTAACCCTGCACCGCACCCTGGCCGAGCAGGCGCGTACCGACCGCATTAGCCTTAACCAGTACGTGCTGTTCCTTCTTGCCCGCGGAGCCAGTCTGCGCGAGTTCGAGCGTTTCCTGAAAAGCATGAAGAATACCACAGTAGGTGATCTGGATGATCTTATTGAGTCCGATCGTCTGGCCGATACCCCCCGCGTCAAACTGCGCCTTATGGCTCTTACCATGAAAGACGCCAGGGTGGAAAAACCCTCGGGCAAGATGTACCTTGACGGCGATCTCTCTATTGACGTACAGGAAGAGCAGGAACTGCTGGGAACAGAAGGCCGGGAGGTTTCGATTCGCAACACCTACGCCGCGACCATAAAGTCCAAAGAAACCGATGACGAGATTCGCCTTAGTGCAAGCTTCGACGCCACTTACCAGGCCATGCGGCCGCTTTCCAAGGAGCTTTCCAGAACACTCGGCAAGCTTCGCCTGGCACCCTATCCCAACCGTATGTTCCGCGAGCTGCTTGACCGCCTTATCACCAACCTGGATTTAAGCGTCAAGATCGGATAGCGCTCCTTTTATCCGTCAGGATAAAAACCAGCAGGGATTATAAGTAGAAATAAAGAAGGCCGACCGTAAGGTCGGCCCTCTTGGGCTTTTCCATCTGTTTGGGGATAAGATGGAATGGTTTCAGTCCACTTTCACTATCGTCCGCTCCCCCTCCCTGGTGGAGGGGGTGCCCCCCTTTAATAAGGGGGGTGGTCGGAAGACCGGGGGGATCCCTCCGACCGCTCTTAAGAGCGGTCACCTCCCTTCATAAGGGAGGCTTTCCTAGTAGCAGGCTATTGAACCTTAACTATCTTAACCACAGTCCTCTCGTCGTCCCGCGCAAAGTACGTCCCTTGCGGCAGGGCGTTTATGGAAACCTTGTCGTCGGTAATCGCGTTCTCTATGACTCTGCCCGAGGCGTCCACAAGCTCGGTTGCGCCGGTTACGGTTACGTATGGGCCGCGGGAAATTACCGAGGTCATACCCTCTGTTGGCTCAACGTCACCCGCAGGCTGTTCGGCTATTGCGCCGGTTGCCGTATCCGGCAGGAAGATGAGGGCTTGAAGGTAGGAATCGGTACAAATAGTTGCACTTGGACCGTTATAATAATTGGCAACCTCTAATGTAATAACGTGATTTCCTGCATCTAGCAGATAAGTATACACAAAGCATAGACTTTCTTTGACAGTCTGGTTTGTAATCGCTACTGCTCCAGGTGGTAAACTATCTCCATCCAATTCCAACCACAATCTTGCGTACCTTGCCCGACACCCTACAGTAAACTGCACGTAACATGAAGTGTCCACGGAAAACGATAGCTCTACAACTTTGGTAGTATCATCCTGCCCTACGGGAATACTAATCTGTCCTTCCTGATAAGCTTCAACCAATAACGGAGCGGCTTGAAGCCCTACTGCCAAAAAATACAGCACCAATACTGCAACTAATACTTTTCGCACGAAATCCTCCTTGTGTCCATTACCTGCATTGTAAGCAAAATCCATATTATGTCAAGCTCTTAACCCCTCTTTAGTTCCCCCTTGCTAAGGGGGACACAGGGGGATCACCAACCAACATCGCCGAGCGAACCCTGTGATTTACCTTGTATCCTGACCGAAGCTGCGCTTCGGTTTAGAAGTTTCTGTCCTACAATAACTTGTGCGGATCAGAAACTTCAGTCTGACATAAAAAAGCCGACCCGTAGGTCGGCCTGGGCTGTGTTTCCACAACCGATTGGGGGTAAAAATCTGTGGTTTAGTCCACTGTGAAGTATCCTTTCCTTAAAAGATATAGGTGATTGACCACGAGATCGGAGTAAGTATAATAGGATTAGATGGGACTATTATCGCATTCGAGGTTGTTTACTAGTGAGCGCCATGCAAGAAATTACTATAAGAAGTTACGATGGAGTGAAGA
>JAUVJT010000231.1 GCA_030592225.1 Candidatus Stahliibacteriota bacterium
AAGGCGTCCATCAAGTTTTCAAGACGCAGCTCCGGAGAATAAGCGGCTATCTGTTTCTGCGCTTTAGCCAGACCGAAGAGCATTCCTGCGATGAAGGGAAAACGTCTTGCCAGTTCGTCGCCTTCAAGGTTCTCTCCCGCTTTGCTTACCACGTCCCTCAGATGATCTATCAGTTTCTTGTACTTGAGATCGGTTGAATCATCTTCCTTGATGCCGGCCTGACTCACGAGGATGCGTCTGAAAACCTGATAAGGCGCTCCCCGTTCGTCCAGCGACACCTCCAGAATCTCGTGGGATACAGCAAGCCTGGCGGCCAAACGATGCAGGAACCGGCTTTTACCCATTCCGTGATCCCCTGCGATACCTATAATGCGGCTTTCGCCTTCGGCGAAACCGACTGCCTGGCCTAGCTCTGCATCATGAGTGGTCCAGTCTACTGCAACCGCCTTCTTGGCCTTATCGAGTTCGAAACGATCGTAGCTTATAGCGCTTACAACAACCTTATCCAGGGTGCGGGTTTCATAAAGATCGTCAAATTTTTCTCTGGCCTCGGCGGTGATTACGAACTCGCCCGGCTCGGAGGCGGACATTATTTTTGCCGCGGCGTTAACTCGTTGACCTATAACGGTATATTCTTTTTCACTGCCGCCGATGAACCCGGCAAAGGCGGCTCCGTAGGAGAGTCCTGCCTTGAACTTAAATGGGGACTGAAATTGCTTCAGTTCGCAAAAGAACCGGCCCGCGTTTGCACGATCGGCTTCGTGGCTTACCGGTGCGCCGAAGAGCAGCAGAAAAGTGTTGCCCTGCGGGGCAATGTCCACCTTGTTGATGACGCCGTGGTGCAGATGCAGCAACTCAGTAAGCCTGAGGTATGATTCATTCAGTGCATCAAAATCAGGGGTTTGCGGGTCATAGCCGTGCACGTTGAGAAAAATTGGAGCGACCACTCGGTATTCACCCCCTGAAGACAGTGCGAGCCGGCCGCTTCTGCCCACGGGCAGGAACGAACGCGTCAGCTGCGCAAGCGTTTCACGGTCGGAATCCTTGATTGTCGGATACTGTTCTGCTGGAAAATCCTCCTCCTTCAATCCCTTTTTAACAATAATTTCACCAGGCTCGATGGATTTTTCGGCAATCGCCAGCTCTTCGATACGTTCTCCGATGAGGAACCAGTCGCTCTTTTCCTCATTTCCAAGGATGGCCTCACGGTATTGTCCGCCGCCCAGTATCGCCTTTATTGTCAACCCGAACTCGCCCTGGCGGGTTTTAACCTTGGGGTTTTCCTTGAACCAGTCCAGCATCTGCCATGCGGCGTCGTGGGCGCGCTGTACGGCGTCCGTTCCGCCGAATTTGGCCAGCAGGGAGTCGCCGCCCATCTTTAACAGTACTCCCTTGTAGTCTGCCAGTATCCGGGAAAGCCGTCCGAAGTGGTCGTTAAGTATTTTGGTGATTTCCTCAATTCCATCCTTGCCTGAGGCGGTTAAGGCATCGGTAAGCGGGGTGAAACCGGATATATCAGTGTAGAGCAGAACTGATTTGGTTCTCGTTATTCCATAGGTAACCCTGCCCTCTAATGCAATTCGGGACAGCACGTGCAGGGGGATTTGGGGAAGAAGTACCTCCTCTGGCATATCGGCTCTCCTTTATTTCAATTCGAGTTCGTAGCGCAGCGAGGGCATGAAGATATGTCCAAGCTTCGATTCCATGAGTTCCTCAAGTAATGATTTCTGTTTTGGAATTTCCATTAACTTGGGGGTGTTTTCCATGCCGCAGAGCTTGGCCAGTATCCTGTGAGCATCCTCACGCGTACCCAGCGTATCCACTAATCCGTACTCGTATGCCTGACGTCCCGAGAGAATCCTGCCGTCGGCGACGGCATACACACTGTCAAAGGGCAGACCTCGTCCATCCACAACCTCTTCCAGAAACTGATGGTAAACGTCGTCTATCATCGATTTCAAAAGCAGGGTGTCCATCTCGGAGGGCTGGCGGAATCCCGAGCCTATGTCCTTGTGTTCTCTCGATTTAACCGCGTATACCTGGATGCCGATTTTCTCCATCAGATCGACGTACACCGGGAAGCTCAGTATCACTCCGATGGAGCCGGTGAGTGTACCGGGCAGAGCCACAATCACGTCTGCAGGCGCGGCAACGTAGTAACCGCCCGAGGCGGCGATTGACGACATGTACACCACCACCTTTTTGTCAGCCGCCTGAACTCGTTTGACGGCCTCGCATATCTCCTGGCTGGCGCCTACACCTCCGCCTGGGGAGTTAACTACCACCAGTACGCCAGCTATTGCCGGATTCTCCTCGAACTTTTTGAGATGCTCGACTATCTCCTTCGATTCCACTATAGCGCCTTCTATTTCCACCAGACCCAGGCGAGCGAGCTTGCATCCCGGCAGCAGCATTAAGCCTGATAGCACAATTAATGGAAGAATTCTGCGAACGGATGGTTTCATGCGGCCTCCCACGGTTTGCGACAGGTTAAAATGGGCCTAGGTAGAGTCGAACTACCGACCTCACGCTTATCAGGCGTGCGCTCTAACCAACTGAGCTATAGGCCCTTCGCAGTTGGAATGATAAGGAAAAACCCGTGAAATGTCAACCCTGATCCAGGACACGTTGAAGTGATTAAGCTGCCCGTAACCCCACCCGTGACACAAAATTAAGCTGGTCAAAAGGTGGTCAAAAGCTACCCAAAAGGTGGTCAAAAGGTGGTCAGGGTTTTCTATCCGCAGATGACGCAGATAACTAAGGTGGGACTAAAGATG
>JAUVJT010000106.1 GCA_030592225.1 Candidatus Stahliibacteriota bacterium
GACATCTCCACCGTGCGGGTGGCGGGCAAGACCGGGTCGGCGACCGTTCTGGGCAACTGGGTCACCCACGGATGGTTTGTGGGCTTTGCTCCCTGCGAGGCCCCGGAAATCGCGCTGGTGGTGTTCCTGGATAGAGGCGAGGGTAAGGACGCCGCCAGGTTGGCGGGGATAGTGTTTTCCGATTATTTCAGAGGAGCCTATGACGAGCGTTAACTTGTTGATCCTGGTTCTCGCCGCCAACCCGGTTAAGGTGAATATCCTGTCTTCCCATCATCTGCAGGAGGTAGGGGTCTCATCAGAGAGTAACGAGAGTGTGCTTCGCGCAAAAGGAGACCACCTGTACGTGAACGGCAAGAAATCCGATACCTATCACTGTAAGAGCGGAAGGTTTACGTTAGAATGGCAGGATAAGTCTAGAGAATACAAAGGGTTATTGAAAGCATGGGCTGAAGACGGTCGCGTAGTTCTGGTCAATACCGTCGGTGAGAACGACTACGTGGCCTCGGTCACGGGCGCGGAGATGGTTCCGGGTGCCGGTGTGGAAGCAATGAAGGCGCAAGCCGTGCTGTGCCGAACCTATATCTACACCGCCATGCAGCATTACGATGAACCGTGGGATTTGTGCGACCTGACCCACTGCCAGTCGTATCGAGGGTTGGAGACGGTAACGGAGGCAAGCAGAAGAGCGGTGGAGAAGACCGAGGGGGTGTTGCTGGCATATCACGGGGAGCCGTGCAGGATTTTCTATCATTCCACATCAGGTGGTAAGACTGCGGATGCGGCATCAATCTGGCCTGATGAAGCGCAAGCCTATCTGCTGTCTGTGCCCGATCCCTGCTGTGCGACCTCACCACACTACCGCTGGGAGTTCGTGGCATCGCCTGCGGATATAGCACGCGCTCTGGATTTCCCTTCGATTGCCGACGTGAGGGTGATCGAGAATCATCCGGACGGCAGGGTTGATAAGGTTGGCGTTAGGTATCTGGGGGAAAGTCTGTTATACGACGGCTGGAACTTCCGCATGCTGGTCTGTCAGGAGTTGGGATGGAATACTCTCAAGAGTTCGTGGTTTACGGTGGAGCGTGACGGCGCTGCATATGTATTCCACGGCAAGGGACTTGGGCACGGGGTCGGGCTTTCCCAGTGGGGAGCGGCAGGCATGGCTGAACAAGGTACGGGGTTTGAGAAGATTCTGGCTCATTACTACCCGGGAACCGAGGTGAAGAAATGGTGAGACTTCTGCTTTTTTTGTGGACTGCGGTGGTTGGGGTGGATAACTGGGTCATCATCATCCCGGGAGAAAGGGTTAATCAACAGGAGATAGCCCGGTGGACCCAGGTTCTGAGGATGGCAGAGAGTGTGGTTGACGACTTCTTCTCTACTTCTTCGGGGGGGGTAGGGTTATGGAGTGAAGGTGTGTTACGGGTAGCGCCAAGCAGTGGTGATTTTGCCGCCTGGACAGGTTGCTGTATCTGGCAGGGCGCGGCGGTGAAAGATGGGGAGTTGATTGTTCAGCCTTTGGAAGTGCTTGAGAGACGGGGAGTTACCGAAGAGGTGATAGTGCACGAGTGCGTGCATCTTGCGCTGGAGCCGTATAAGGTTCCCTTGTGGCTTAACGAGGGGCTGGCGGTGATATGCTCGGGCCAGGTGAGGAGGTTGTCCCGGGATATTGATTTGAAGGATTTGCCTGGCGATAAAGAAAGGATTGAAGAATTGCTGCACAGCAAGGATACGTTGGATTTGAGGCGCGGCTATCTTTCAGCCGCCGTGTTGACTCAGGAAACCATAGACAGAATCGGGCTTGACAGCCTGATCTTGACGATAACCGAGGAGGCTTTATGAATAAAGCGCTTAAAGGAATCCTAGCCGGTGTGGGAATAACCCTGGGGGTATTAATAATCGGGGGAGGAATCGCCTACGCGGTGATGACTAATACCCCTGACCTGGAACGCGAGGTGGGGGCGCTCGAGGAGCTTCTGCCCAAGGGTCCCGTGAGCTATGCTGTGGGCGCGGATCTTGACGCAATCGGCAAACTGTACAAGTCCTCGAAGATAGGACGCCTGGCACGCAAGCACGACATTGAGAAGGACTTCGCCAACCTTGGCAAAATAGCCAGGGTGCAGGAGCAGACCAGAGGACGCCTCTGGGACGTGCTCGGCACGCGCGCTATCTACGCCAAATACGGTGAGGAACGCTACCTCATCATCACCCAGCCGGGCTGGAAGGTAAAGGCCATGTGGCGCGCCATTATTGCCAGCGGTGAGGAAAAAGCCTCCCGTGAGATTCCCTACACCGTGTTCACGGATGGGGGCGCCTGCTTTTTTGCCGGCGACTATTTCTGGTACGCCTCCTCGGAGAAACTGCTGCTTTCCGCCCTGAAGATAGCCTCCTCCGAGGCTGTGGAAGAGAAGGTCTTTGGTGGAGACAAGGAAGAGGCGCTGGCGTACGGTCTTTCACGCAAGCAGGGCAAGTACCTGGTCTATGACGAGACAAGGTGGATGGTGAAGGAAACCGATAAGGTGTTGGAAGCGACTATCGAGTTGGACAACCCTTCAGGACTTATCGGCGGGTTCATTGCCAGTGCCGAACCGCCTGCCGATTATGCAAGGATACCGGCGGACGCGGCCCTGTTCATAAGTCTCGCGGGTGTTGACCCTTACAGGGCGTGGAAGGAAGCCGGCATGCTTTCGGCTCAGGAAGACGTCGAGGTTCTGGGTAATCTGGACACAGACAAGGAGTTCGCCAGGATGGCGGTTGATCTTGAGGATGAGGCGCTGTTTGTGATGCAAGGCTGGGACACCGATCGCTGGTACGCTCCGGCCAGCTGGCTGGTTTCGGTGGAGGCCGGTTCGGAGCGCTCGTTTGAAAGCTGGGTGGCGGTAACGCCCTGGTTATTCCCCTACGCCCTGGACACCACCCTGACCCACGGGGAAACCGAGTACACCATGCTCGATCTGGGAGAGGATCTGCCTTCCATAAACTATCTATTAAATGATTCCTACCTGACCGTTTCCTCGGACTCCGCGCTTATACCGTGGTTGCTCGATGCCTACACCGCGGAACTGACCCTTGACCGCTCGGAGGAGTTCGCCGCCTACCGCAAGGCGACAGGGATTGCAAAACCCGTAGCCTACCTTAACTGGCCCCTGTTCTCCGAAGCGCTCAAGGATTATCTGCTGTATGCGGCAGACCGCACCGCAGGCTTTACCCCGGCAAACGTGGAGCAAAAGCTGTTCCCCATATTGGACGCGGTCAAGATAAACGCCCTGCTGGTGGGCATGGACAGGGACGGCCAAACCCTGACCTTTACCGTGCGGTGCGCCAGGTAAGGTTCGTCTGCTCCTTGATTGCTGAATCAGGTGTCTATGATAAAGCGGGCGCTCTCTGAACCCGTCCCGACTGAAACGGCTCGCAGGAGCCCGGGATAGGTTCGGGACAGACCCTCGGCTACCCACAAGGCGATATGCTCTGCTGTGGGGGGGATTTCGTTAAACGGTTCGAGTTCATTCAACAGCTTGCCCTGGTACGGTTTGAGTAGATTGGCAAGGTTCTTCTTCAGCTTGATGAAATCAACGCTGACCCCAAGCTGATTCAGCGACTCCACTGCAACTGCAACCGTTACGTCCCAGGTATGCCCATGCTCTTTTGCAAACTCTTCTCCAAACCCTTCAAGATGGTGCCGAAAATCCAGGGGAACGGTGACCTCTGCCTCAAACATGCAACAACTCCTTTTTCAAACGCGCCCGCGCCCGCAGGAAAAACGCCTGGGATGCAGGGTCGCGGTGGTCGGGATATGTCCAGGCCAGCTCCTCGCAGCGGTCTCGCAGGAACCGCAGGGTGAGTTCTATCCATACCCCCTTATCCACGTACGCCCGGTGCCCTGCGGATTTGGTGGTCAGGAGCCACAACCCGTCCAGCCGGATGAACCCGGGGTCGATGTTGATGCGCCGCTTGCCGTTCACTTTAAGGGTATCCTCGATCTCGCAAGACAGAAGTTTGTGCTGCCAGGATTCCAGGAGATTTATGGGGGTGGAGAAAACCACCCAGTGCCGCAGCAGCCCCTCGCCCATCTCGGCGTTGTAGTAGTCGGTCCAGGTAAAGGGAGTCTTCTCGCTGCGCATGGCTGTTTTTCCAAAATGCTCCTCAAGATCGTGCCCGGTGTCTTTAATCAAGCCGCTGTCTGCCGAGAGCAGCCCGCAGATAAGAAGCGCCTGCGGCTCGCCGGGATCAGTGGGCTTCATCCGGCTTCGTCCGGCCTCATCCAGCTTCATCAACGTCTTCCGGGGAGACCTCTTCCTCCTCTGCCGCGCCCTCTTTCTCGATTCGATAGCCGATGGCGAAAAGGGCTTCGGGGCTGACATTTTGATCCTCAACCTCGTCTTCCGAGGTCGGAGCAGAGACTTCCTCGCCCTCCTCATCTTCCTCGATAGGCAGGATATCTTCCTCTTTTACCGAAGGCTCCTCAAGGTCGGGCAATTCGGCAAGGGTGTCTATCCCGAAGAACTCCAGGAACTTAGGGGTAGTGCCGTAAACGTAGGGGTGTCCGGCGCGCCTGTCGCGTCCTTTGATGCGGATAAGCCCGCGCTCTGAGAGGGCGGCCAGGATGTAGGACGACTCTATTCCGCGCGTCTGGTCTATGTCCGGTTTGTTGATGGGCTGGCGGTGCGCAATCACGGCAAGGGTTTCAAGTGCGGCCTTGGAAAGTCTGCCTCGACCTTTCTTGGATAGAAGTCGCCCGATCCACGGGGCAAATCGGGCAAGGCTTACCATCTGCCATCCGCCCGCCACCTTGCGTATATGAAACGCGCGTCCCTGCTCTTCATAATCCCGGTTCAACTTCTCGATACAGGCCTCCACCTCGGACGGGACAAGGTCAACCGCCCTTGCCAGCCGGTTGGCGCTCAGCACCTCGGGCGAGGCAAATAGCAGCGCTTCGATTATCTGCCAGCTCTCGCTCACTCGCCCCCGCTCTCTATTCTCAGGAGTTTGAGATACCCTTCCTTGTTGTCTGTCCAGTAAATCATGCGATGCGGCTCGGCAACCTCGTAGTAGAAATCAAAACTGCGCCCGGCCATAACCGCCTTGTACACCGTTTCTATGACCTTGCTCTTGAACCCCAGGGTCAGCTTGTGACACTTAAAATTCCCTATATCGGTCTCGATCTCGTGGATTCCCCCGTAAGTGCAGGTTCCGGTGATGACCGTGCCCACGTTGAACTCAAAGAACGGGAACTCTACGGTGTGTGCCTCGTCAAAAGGGAAGCCGCGGAACGCCTCGATTAAGGTGTGCCGGTCGTAGAAGTGTCCCGAATGCTTGATCTTACTCTCCTTGCCCTTGAACCCGTCCTTAACCAGTATGCCGAAGGACGCGGGTTCTATGCCAAGTTGGAACCGCCCGGACCGGTCTTTTATGACCTTGATGGTGGACAAATCTCCCTTGCGCACCCAGCACTTGACAACGATGCGGGTGGTGTCAATGTGCTTGTGTACCGAGTAGTAATGGTCTGTCTTGTCGAACACCTCGTGGGTTACCTCACGGGTGGTCTCGTTTCCCCCATCGTACCCCAGGTATACCACCTTCTCCCCGTTGGGGATGCCGGGGTCGCCAAGCCCTGCGGTAATCAGAAGGAGAGTCAGCAGATAGCTCATTCTTCCTCCCTTATAGCTTTTACGGCTCTGCGGAAACCGTCTTTAATAGCTTTAAACTCGATTATTATAACGCCTTTAGGAGTACGAACAATAATATCAGGGCGATATGGAATGCTTCCTTCTGCTAGTGTCGACGATCCACCCCCTCCTCCTTTGAACTCAGATGAGAGTTTCTTTAAAATGATCCCGGCGGGGAATTTCTTAGCCACTTCTTTAGAAGAAAATGCAAGTAGCCTAATTTGTTTCTCAACTGTCGTAGCAAGAATCCCTGTCAGTGAACCCCCGTATGATTTAAGTGCATCGGCTAGAAGTCTTAACGACTTGGATTCAAGTCCTTGAACCCATACTGTAACTGCACTTACACCCTCTTCCTTAAATGCTTTCTTTAATATTTTTTCAGCTAGCATTTTCACGTAAAGATTAGTAAAATGTTCAAGTTCCTTAGCCACGGTTGAAAGATTTTGTTTTATTTCATCTACCTTTCTAACCAACACATCACGACCTGAACCTAAAGAAGAACTAAGTTCACCAACCACATCTCGTGTTCGCAGAAGCTCTGCAAAGGCGCTATTTCCGACCAGGGCTTCGATGCGGCGAATTCCTGCGGCAACGCCCGTTTCGCTAATGATGAGAAACATCCCTATTTCACCTGTTTGCTTAAGATGGGTTCCGCCGCACAGTTCTGCGGAGATGCCCGGGATTTCCACAACCCGCACCTTGTCCCCGTACTTCTCGCCGAAGAAGGCAAGCGCGCCCTTGGATTCCGCTTCATCTTTGCTCATCTCCTTGACGACCGATGCGTGGTTCTCGATTACCCAGTCATAGACCTGTTTTTCGACCTCGGCTATCTCCTCCGCGCTCATGGGCGATGGATGGTAAAAGTCAAAGCGCAGCCTGCCCGGCTCGACCAGCGAACCCTCCTGCTTAACGTGCTCGCCAAGGACGGCTCTAAGCGCCGCATGTAGGAGATGCGTCGCGGTGTGCGCCCGCTCTATCTTACGACGGTGCGGGATGTCAATTTCAGCACTTACTTCAACACCAATCAGTTTTTGGGAGAAAGATCCATCTATAAACTTACCATGGTGGATTCTATTCCCTGCAATATCGAAATCGGTTTGAGAAACCCGAAATTTGAATCCGTCTCCAGTAATCGTACCAGTATCCCCGATCTGACCGCCAGATTCAGCATAGAAAGGACTTTGCTCTATTATTATCTTTACATCTTCTTTGTTTTTTGTAAGGAAAATAATCCTTGTTTTTAACTCGGCTTCTGTATAACCTAGAAACTCTTCTACATCTTTAGAAATCAATCCCGTTAATTCATAGGTTGCCAGTTTGTTGAATTCGCCTTGGGATAAACTTAAGCCCCAATTTGCTTTCGACTTTAATCTCTGAATCTCCATGTGGTTTCCGAAACCTTCCGTATCGACTTCTACGCCCTTGTGTTTTGCCAGCCACTTGGTCAAATCAATAGGAAAGCCGTGGGTATCGTGGAGCTTGAAGGCGTCTTGCCCCGAAATTTTGCCCGCATGCGCGGCATCGTCAAACAGCCGCATCCCTGCATCCAGCGTTTTAAGAAACCGCTCCTCCTCGCCCTTAATCATCAGCGCCACCTGCTCCCTTCGGTCTTCCAGTTCAGGGTAGGCGTGCCGCATCTGCTCGGTTACGTGGCCGGAGAGCCGGTAGAGCAGAGGTTCCTTGATCCCGAGAAGATAGAGTGCACCGATGGCGCGCCGCAGAACCCTGCGGATAACGTAACCCTGTTCCTTGTTTGACGGGCGCACCCCCTCGCCGATTACGAAGGTTGCCGCGCGCACGTGGTCGGC
>JAUVJT010000225.1 GCA_030592225.1 Candidatus Stahliibacteriota bacterium
GAATCCGCTAACAGATTCGCCGCGACGCTTGCGGCGGCGTATGAGCAGATTCATCAACGGTATTCCTGCAAAACATGCCCATAGAAAACCGATGGTGGAAAAACTGAACCCTATAGTGGAAGCAGCGTCTGTGCTTGGAAAAGCGAGCATTCCAGCCGGGGAAACCTTTTGGGCCCATCCAATTGCCATATCTCCGGCCATGGGACCCTGGGCGAATCCGAAAGGCAGAAGCAGGCCTATTCCAGGAAAAAGATCAGGGTAGATGGTGTGTATCAAAATCAAGGTAACGCCCAGTCCTATAAAGCCCTGAATGCAATAAGAGACCACGTTGAACAATCCTGCTGATATTGCGGTTCTGCCTCGACCCTGGCGGGTGTCCTTCTTTAAGGATAATGCGATAAATCCCACGGCAAGCAGATGATATGCCAAAGCGGTGAACCGTGCGTTATTCATGGGAGGAAGCCCCAACCCCTGTATCTGGGAAAGCAGAGCGATACCTGGTTTGGCCGCAAGGGTCAGCAATCCGGCGATGATCGCGTCCGGGATGCGAAGGCGTGAGAAATTCGGTATTGAACGGCGGATTGTCATGGCAATGAACATAAAAACCGCGAGATAACCTATATGAATCATCATTTCCCAGGGCTGGCTCATATCAACCCTTCCGCCTTTTTGGTCAGAAAATGCCAGAAATACGCCGACTGCCCGAAGAACGTGAAGCGATAGGCAACTCCTTCAAAGAAAAATTCAAACTTGTGGTTCCACGCAATGTTGGCGCCCCTCATGTCAATCAAAGGAATGTTGAGGAGAACTTTCTTGCCTCTATCCGTGCTAAAGCGCATCCTGAAGTCGGAGGTAAGCGTGGCAATCCCGTCACCTTTGAGTTGAAAGTCCCTGTCCCTGCCGGTCTCGGTTACCGCAGACCACATCGTTGCCGGCAGGCTTATCAGTTTTTTACCCTTCTTTTTCCTGAGTTCATCGAATATCTTCACGGTCTCTGCGTCGTTCCAATGCACCCAGTCTATGTAGCGTTTGAAGTTTTTTGCCCCCGGAGACAGCGGCTCTCCCGGTCTTTTCAGCTTGAACGTTCCGTTTCCCGTAAACTCCCAGCGTGCGCCGCAATGGTTGCAGGAAAGATGTCTTTGCTTCGAGCGTAATGAAAAGAACCTCATACAGTGAGGGCAGAGCCATAATCTGAGTTCAAGACGCTCGGCCACCCTGGGATGATCAAAGACATGCCTGGTTACCCCGGGGTCTTCAAGCTCGCTGTAGGTTAGTTTCTCCTCTATCATCCGTTTGATTTCAGCCGGGTCGTCAGGCACGTCCTCAGGACGTTCAAACAGATAACTGAAGGAAAAGATTATGCGCTTGCGCCGAGGTTGATTTGCCCACCTGGGCCAGGAAAGATACGACCCCCTCTGCCTGACGCAGATTACCGGTATCTTTAGCTTCTGCACCAGCCTGGGGACTGTATCTTCCAGCGGAGCGGTCTCGCCGTCCCAGTTGCGCGCCCCTTCAGGGAACACGCCGATTACGTCGCCTCGCCTTACCGCCTTCAGCAGTATACGCATGGTAACCGAGTCCGGGATGTTCTTGGTCTTAGGTATGCCCTTTACCCAGCCCAGCAGTGTGCGAGTTATCTTGTATCTGAAATATTCGTCCGAGATCACGTAGCGTATGGGGCGGTTGAAGACGTCGGCTATCATGAACGAGTCAAGAAGGTGAGTATGATTGGCCAACAGGAATGCGGCCTGTCCGGGAGGGGGGAAGTTTTTCTTTCCCTCACTCTGGCCGTGAAAGAACCATCTTAAGGGCGGGGCTACGAATATCTTGAACCACCACCAAAAGACGTCCCTCCACAGGGACGAAAGATCATCACGCAGAGCCATAACGTAACATAACACAAAATTTGGGAAAAGTCAAGATAGTGGACAGAAATTGTTTCTTGACGTTAAAGGTTAATGCAGCAGACTATCTGTGTACTGTTCGATTACGTATCGCAATTAGCTTAGAACGTTCGTGGGATTCTACGTTGAGGTGTGTTGATAAAAGAAACTCAGTTCCAGCGCAGTTCGAAGCAGTCGAGTTCACCTCCATTACGACTGCATCTGGTGTGCTCTACTCGTGGGTTTTTCTTCTTAAGTGTCTGCAATGCTATTGTCATCCACGAGGTCACGATGGGAGGGAAGTGAGAATCGGAGGGAAAGTCCGAGAGTTCCAGCAGGGCATGGCCTTCCTCGAATATCTTTACCTTCATCTTGCCGTGGTCGTAGTATTTGCCCCACAATGCGGCCGAGCGATTCAGAATCAACTCTACGGAGAGGAACGAAAAAAACGGCTTGAGCAGGGTGGAGAAATCCCATGAAGCGGTAACCAGTCCCATACGGTACATAACACCCAAAGGGTCGCCAGAATCAACGTGCTGTATTATCCCTTCCCTTAGCCGGCGCTGAACCTCGAACGGATACCAATCACCTTTCTTAACGCTGCGGATTACGTCCGCCGTGTCCTGGGCAAGGGTGGAGATTACCTCCTCGGTCTCCTTGCGTCCCAATTTCTCAACAAGGTATCGTCTGAATTGAATAAGGGTCAGGCCGCGGGTATGGATGCCCTCCCATGGTGACAGTTCACTTCCCATATCATTAAATGATACTAATAACGCCGGTGATGTCAACCGTAACCCGTAACACACCCGTACCCCTCCGGGGTATTTTCACTATATCCAGGAACATGCGTTCCTGGTTTTTAAGGACATAACACCCATTCGTACCCCTTAGGGGTATTTATATGATTTGGAGTGCAACAACCGTGTTGTTGCCGCTAATGACTTTCTTCAGAGCTTGCATTCTACTTATGGGTGGTGTTACGGGTCGTTGACAATATCTTCTCACTGCTTACCATAGCGATTATGGAGATTATCAGAAGCGTTCACCAGATGCAGAGGTTTGCCGATAAGGTGCGAACGTCGGGTAAAACTCTATCCCTCGTTCCCACCATGGGCTATCTGCACCAGGGGCACTTTTCCCTGGTACGTCAGGCGCGAGAAGATAGCGACGTAGTCGTAGTAAGCATTTTTATCAATCCCGCCCAGTTCGGGC
>JAUVJT010000061.1 GCA_030592225.1 Candidatus Stahliibacteriota bacterium
AGGAAGTGCCTGGGCTTCAAAACACCCCTCGAAGTCGCTAACCTTAGTGTTGCACTTCAACGTTGAATGTAGGTTACACTGATATCTAGAGAAAGTAAAAAAAGGAGGCCATGGAACCACTAATCTATTATAACATCACAAAAAAGAAAGAGAAAGGATCGAAAAATGAAAAAAGCTACATTAATTCTGCTAATCCTGGTTCCGTTCTTTGCAAAAACTACGGATGGAGGGATTCAAGTCTCTGTCAACCGGCCAACCTAACCGCTCGTCATCATCTTGACAACTCTCTACGGTTCCATATAGTTAGATAACGGCGGCATAGCCAAGTGGTAAGGCGGCGGTCTGCAAAATCGCTATTCCTCGGTTCAAATCCGGGTGCCGCCTCTTTTCCTAAATCAAGATAGAGAGTTGACGATACTAGTAAACAACAGACAAATCATACTTGACTCAGGGCTGGTTATCTTCTATAATTAAGGCTGAATGTCTGTTGTGGCAGTATATAATCCTATGGACGAAGTTACCGCAAGAGCGTTACTTGCAGCCCTGGAGACTGAAGGTATACGTGCGGAGCTCAGGCAGTTTCACAACCCCTGGGAAATTTCCTGGCTGGAAGGAAGACCATGGGGCGAGATACTGGTACTGGAAGAAGATGCCGAAGCCGCGCAACAAACCATTAAGGATTTTCTTGCAAGCGATGTGTCTTCAGACGACGAAGGCAAAACTAGTTAATTTTTAACCACCACTCGAAATCACCTAGGAGGATTTGTGAAATTTGTCTACCGTTTCGGCGGCTACAAGACCGGAAGCGGCGAAAAAGCGGACGGCTCTGCAGAGATGAAAAATATCCTGGGAGGGAAAGGAGCCAACCTGGCCGAGATGACCAATCTTGGCATCCCGGTTCCCCCAGGGATCACCATCTCCACCGAACTCTGCATGGACTACCTGCGCACGGGTAAGTACCCCCAGGGATTGAAGGACGAGGTCGCCAAGGGCATCAAGCACATCGAGAAACTGATGGGCAAGAAGTTTGGCGAGGCTGCTAATCCCCTTCTGCTCTCGGTTCGTTCCGGCGCCAGGGTTTCCATGCCCGGCATGATGGATACCATCCTCAACCTCGGTCTGAACGATGCCACGGTGCAAGGACTGGCGGCACTGACCGACAATCCCCGCTTCGCCTACGATTCCTATCGCCGCTTCGTGCAGACTTACGGCGACGTGGTGCTGGGCGTCAGACCCCGGGACAAGCATGAGCATGATCCCTTCGAGGTGCTGATAGATAAGGTCAAGAAACAGCGCAAGGTACAGCTAGATACCAAGCTTACTGCAGAGGACTGGAAAAAACTGGTGCTCCGCTTCAAGCAGATGATTGAAGACCGTACCGGTATAACCTTTCCGGAAAAACCCGAAGACCAGCTGTGGGGAGCCATCGAGGCGGTGTTTCGTTCCTGGGGCAACGACCGGGCCATTGCCTACCGCAAGTTGAATCGTATATCTGATGACTGGGGCACTGCGGTAAACGTTCAGGCCATGGTATTCGGAAACATGGGCGCCGATTCGGGCACCGGCGTTGCTTTCACCCGCGATCCGGCAACGGGCGAGCATCAGTTCTACGGCGAGTATCTGGAAAACGCCCAGGGCGAAGACGTAGTGGCCGGGGTGCGTACCCCAAAGCCGATTGCCAAGCTTGCCAAGGAGATGCCTAAAGTCTACACACAGCTCGACAGGATTCAAAGAAAACTGGAGCGTCATTACAAGGACATGCAGGACCTTGAGTTCACCATCGAGCGTGGCAAGCTGTGGATGCTTCAGACCCGCACGGGAAAACGCACCGGATTTGCGGCCATCCGCATCGCTGTGGACATGGTGGACGAAAAACTGATAGACAAGAAAGAAGCCTTGATGCGCATCGATCCCGAGCAACTCAACCAGCTTCTGCAGCCGGTGTTTGATTCCAGTGAGAAGCGTAAGACGCTCAAGGAAGGCCGGGTTCTGGCCAAGGGCTTACCTGCCGGACCGGGCGCCGCCACCGGCAAGGTTGTATTTTCAGCAGAAGACGCCGAGGCGTGCGCTAAGAAAGGCGAGAAGGTTATCCTTACCAGGATTGAGACATCACCCGAGGACATCAGGGGTATGGCTGCGGCAACAGGCATCCTGACCCAGCGCGGCGGCATGACCTCCCACGCCGCCCTGGTCGCCCGCCAGATGGGCAAGGTATGCGTCGCAGGATGCGGCAATCTGGCAATCGACTACAAGCGCAAGCTGATGAAGGTCGCAGGCAAGGTGATAAAGGAAGGCGATTCTATCTCCATCGACGGCACCACCGGTCAGGTGATAGCCGGAAAGGTGAACACCAAACCTTCAGAGGTAATCCAGGTGCTGGTAACGAACACACTCAAACCCGCCAAATCCCGGATCTACCGGCGTTTTGCCAGGCTCATGGAGTGGTCGGATGAAGCCGCCACGATGGGGGTGCGCACCAACGCGGATAAGCCCGATCAGGCGCGCATTTCCCGCAGGTTCGGGGCCAAGGGCATCGGCCTGTGCCGCACCGAGCACATGTTCTTTGAGGGTAGAAGGATAGACGCGGTGCGTCAAATGATTCTGGCTGATGACGAGGCAGGCCGGCGCAAGGCTCTAAAAAAGCTGCTTCCCATGCAGCGCGAAGATTTCGTGGGGCTGTTCAGGGAGATGGACGGACTGCCGGTCATTATTCGCACCCTCGATCCGCCTCTGCACGAATTCCTGCCGCACGAAGCCAAAACCATCAAGGAACTGGCCGGCAAAATGAAGGTCTCCCCTGCCGTAATCAAGGCCAAGATTAGCGATCTGCACGAGTTCAATCCCATGCTCGGTCATCGCGGATGCAGGCTGGGTATCAGTTATCCGGAGATTACCGAGATGCAGGTACGCGCCATCTTTGAAGCCGCCTGTCAGGTAATCAAGGAAGGCAAAAAAGTCATCCCCGAGGTTATGATTCCTCTGGTGGGAAATATCGAGGAGCTATCTAATCAGCGAGAGGTTGCAGCGCGTATTGCCAAAGAGGTGCTGACCGAACAGGGCATCGATCTTCACTACATGATAGGCACCATGATCGAGATACCCCGCGCCTGCCTTACCGCGGACGAGATAGCAACCAAGGCCGATTTCTTCAGCTTCGGCACCAACGACCTGACCCAAACCGCCCTGGGATTCTCGAGGGACGACTCGGGCAAGTTCCTGGCCGATTATCTGGATAAAGGAATCTTTGAAGACGATCCGTTCCAGACCATAGACCAGGTCGGAGTCGGCGCACTCATCGAGATGGCTGTCGAACTGGGCCGCATGACCAATAAGAAACTTGAGGTTGGAATCTGCGGCGAGCACGGCGGCGACCCTCGCTCCATTGAGTTCTGTCACAACGCGGGGCTTAACTACGTATCGTGCTCCCCGTACAGAATTCCCATTGCCCGCCTGGCCGCTGCCCAGGCAGCGCTAAAGGAAGCCGCTGCCAAGACGCCTACCAGGAAACCTGCCAAAAAGAAAACGACGAGCAAGAAAAAGTAAATCCAGAAATTACAGCGCCCCTGGTTACCCGGGGGCGCTTTTTTTTACGTGTCCAACACGTAGTTGCCAGCACTCCAGAATTTGTGGGCTGAGATATTGTCGAACGGCAGGAGAGGGAAGCATGGGATTGCGAAGTGTACCCTACACCCTGACCTTCAAGCCGGACGATGGCAATGCGCAGAAGATTATCAAAAAGGCTTTGCTGCAGCCTTGACAAATCCATGACGGGGCGTAATCTAGATAAATAACTACACCAAGGAGGCGAAATGATCATGGTGTGTTTAGTGCTTTCTTTGCTGGGCGGATGGGAACACGAATCTATAGGCGTAGCAGAGGATACAGCCGGTTTCAGGGGTATGATAGTTGCGGACGCTCGCAATGACGGCGTCCTTCGCGTGTACGGTGGATCCAACGACTTTCGCATCTACGAATTTTCCTACTCCGACGGTGAATGGATCAGAGCCGTCCTCGGCATCCAGGGACGAGCTCACGGCATCCACGTTGGTCAAGCCCGCAACGACGGCATCAACCGACTCTACGCTTCCACGGACACCAGCACCTTTATGCCTGAGATCTACGAATACACCTGGAATGGAAGCAATTGGGTTCAAGTCTCCATAAACAAATTCGCCGATGAGACGTATGACGTGCCCCTGGGCTTTGGTCGCAACGACGATACCTTGCGTATCTACACCGGCACCCAGGGCGGTGAATGCTTCGAGTACACCTGGCGTAACGATAACTGGGAAACAGAGGAAATTGGCGGCATCAGCACGGAACCGCAGTTCAATAAACAGCAAACCCTGTGGGTGGGCAAAGGACGAAATGACGACACCTTACGTGTATATGCCACATGTGAGGATGGAAAGGTATGGGAATTTACCTTTCGCGAGGACCAGTGGCGCTCAAGTGTTATTGGCAATGTCGGCTGCGCCTGGGATGTCAAGACCGCTGAAGGGCGCAACGACGGCGTTAAAAGGGTATACGTAAGCAGCGGGATAGGAGCCAACACCCCGGGAGAAGTGCACGAGTTTAGCTGGGACAATGGAGAATGGACCCGCGTTGATATGGGCCAGCTGCCCGAGATCGGCAACAACAACATGGCCTGGGGCCTGGCCGCCGGAGAAGGACGCAACGATGGTACCATAAGAATCTACACCGGTTCCTTCAAGGGATACCTGTACGAATACACCTGGCGCAATGACGCCTGGCAATTTATTGAAGTGGCTGATCTTGGCAACTGGAAGTATTTACATGATCTGAACATAGCCAGGGGACGTAACGATGACACCCTGAGAATCTATGCAAGCTCAGGCGACGGCCACATACATGAATTCACCTTCCGGCCTGAGACCGGCGTGGCGGTTTATCCCGACTCTTCGGCCATAACCGATCCCTCGGTTGCGGTCACATATAACCTGTGGGTAAAAAATACCGGCAAGCAGACCGATACCCTCGATCTGGTTGCTTACGGAACACTCTCCGGATGGACACCACAGCTTACCGATACCACCGGCAGCCCGCTGCCGGATTCGGACTCCGACGGCAAGGCGGACGTCGGAGCGGTCGAGTCAGGGGATTCGGTCGCCTTTCGGCTCGGGATAACTCCCCCGGCATCGGCCACTGCAGGAACGATGGACTCAACTTTCGTAAGAGCAACTACCAGTCTTACGCCGGTGGCAAGCGACGAAGCCCTGTTAAGGACAATGATAGCTCAAGCGGCGGCAGTGGTGGTGGAACCGGATCAGCAAGACACCCTTGCCGATGGTGCATCGATTGATTACTCGCTGACTGTACGCAACCTGAGCAACAGCGCCGATCTGGTTGACCTTTCAATCATCGGGCCGCTGAGCGGATGGAGCGCTGAACTGCTGGATGACGGAGGTAATCTTCTCCCCGACTCCGACAGCGACGGCCTGCCCGACGTAGGACCGCTTTCCGCATATGGGGGCAGCGCAAATATAATACTCAGGGTTAGCGCCCCTTTGGGCGAACCGAATGGAACCGCCGATACCTCGTTCGTTACCGCGCTATCCAACATAGATCCATCGGTAAAGGATTCGGCCAGGCTGATCTCAACGGTTATCAATCCCTCGTTGAACGTAACGGTGGAACCGGATACGAACGCTGCCACCTCTGAGGGAGAAATCACGTACCCGATGCGGGTGATAAACAGCGCTCCGGAACCGGACAGCTTCATCCTGTGGACCGAATCCGACCTGGGATGGGATGCACGACTACAGACTTCAACCGGCCCCATGAGTGCCCAGGAGACGCTGTTGGTCGAGCTTACCATAACCATCCCCGATGACGTGGCTTCGATTGTGGGTTCACCTAACCAGGCCAACACCGAACATCGAGTGTTGTATGCGCAATCGCTCACCGACGAGACTGTACAAGATTCGGCGAGGGTTGTGACCCTGGCCGTGCCCCCCCTGGACATCCACAACTTCCCCAACCCGTTCTCAGGTTCAACCACCTTCATCTATTCGATACCGCAGGATGGTCTGGCGACCCTTGGCATCTACAACCGGGCAGGCGAGCACATCATCACGTTGTTTGAAGACGAACCGTATGGGCTGAGCATCCATACCTGGCCCTGGGACGGTATCAATCTCTCGGGAGAGAGTGTCGCTCCCGGAGTGTACCTTTACACCCTGACCTTCAAGCCGGACGATGGAAGCGAAACCCGCAGGATAGTCAAGTCGGCTCTGCTGCAGCCTTAAATATAACTCGATGGAAATCAAACGGGGGCGGTGCAGCCGCCCCCGTGCATTTTTTCCCAATTTACCGTCAGGATACCCAAACGAAAACAGCGTGTCCTGAACACGCGTATTGGTTTGGGGTAATTAGAACTTGATGGTTACCCCACCCACCGGCATGAAGGCGAATTGTTTCCAGGGAACCAATATCAGCTTGGCGTCATCGTCCTCACCGAAACCGTAGTTCAGGACGTTGGCGTGGTTCAATACGTTCTGCAGATTAAAGAAACCGGTAATGGCGATACCACTCTTGGTGTAGCTGGTGTGCGAGATCTGGAAGTCGAGTCGTGAATAGGCGGGCAGGCGACCGCTGTTTCGATCTTCCACCCTTGAAACGACCCACTGATTAGTTTCAGGATTGAGCCATGCATCATCTAAATCAAAAGGGGTCCATGGCTTGGGTGATGCATAGCTGTACTTGACGCTGGTCTCGAAATGTTTCAGGAACTTCACCCCGCCGATAAGGGTAACCATGTGACGGATATCCCAATCCGCATCGTAGATGCCGTCTGAAGGGTTCTCGCGCTCGGAGAAAGCGAGCGAGTACGAAGCCTGGCCGTGGAAGCACTTGCCCATTTTCTTCTGGACAAACAACTCAAGCCCGTAAGCCTGACCTGTGCCCTGGTTGGAATAGGAGGAGTCCGTTTCATTGTAGAAGATTAAGTTATCGAGTTGTTTATAGTAGCCTTCAAACGAGAGCTTGAGATCGTCGCGGAGCATCTGCTCAATGCCTGCGATGTAGTGAATGGCCCGCTTGGATAGAAGCCCGTCGTGATTGATATGGGTTGAAAAATCGTTGAGCTGATGGTAGATGCCGAAACTCAAGTTGAGGGTGGTGGAGAAAAAAGGCTTCAGCGCTATACCGCCGCGCGGCTCTACACCGAACTCCTCGGTCAGGGTGTTGTAGGAGACGCGTACGCCGGGTGTGAGCCTGAGCCAGGACCAGGGCGAGTAGACGTATTGGGCGTATCCGCCGCCGGTGTACCACGAGCCTTTGGTGGTGTCGCCCCGGGTGGGAATCACGCTGCCGTCAGGCATGGTATCTTCAATGGCAAAGTATTCATGACGTACGTCGGAATAGCCGCCCGTAACCCCGAATTGTATCTCGTGTCCCTGGGCAGGAGCCAGGGTTACCGCTTCCTTAAGGTAAAGGTGAATTTCATGAGGTTCGAAGATGAAGCTGGTTTCGTCAGTAATTGAGTCGGCGGCGCTGATGTCGTTTCTCAGATTGGTGCCGCCCAGGGTAAGGGTCGAGAAACCGACATCGCCCAGAAGCATCCGCCAGTTCGCTCCGCCGATGGTTTGATTTCCACTAAACTCCATGGGGTCTACAGCGCCGTTTGACCCGCCGGGAATGCTCATCCGGTCAAAGGTCTGGATGCCGAATACCCAAATCTTGTGAGTGAGAGACGGGGAATAGGCCAGCCTCAGATAAATGTCATCGTAGGAAGGAACCACGTCGCCGATATCGGAAACCAGATCCACTATCTCCAGGAAGGATTTACGATAGTTGGCCATGTAGTTGAATTTTGCTCCGATAGGACCCTCAACGCTTGCGCCTACAGCGGACATGTTGAGGTCAAAGGAGGCCTCAAAGCGATCTTTGTTGCCGTCACGCAGGGTAATGTCCATGAGCGATGAAAGCTTGCCCCCGTAGCGGGCAGCGTAGCCGCCCGGAGAAAACCCGACCTCCTCGAGCGTCTCCACGCTCACGATGCTTGCCTGACCGAACCCTCCGCCTATGGCAGGAAAATGGACAGGGTATGGTACGGGAAGGTTATCTATGATGGTAAGGTTTTCGTCAGGTGCTCCCCCGCGTACTATGATGTCTGATGAAAAGTCGAAACCGGCGGCCACCCCGGGCAGGGAAGCCACGGTACGCGCCACGTTGTACCCTTCGGGATGGGTTCGTATCTCGTGATAGGTGAGTTTAACGTCGGAGGCGGTGACTGCAGGGTCTTTGGAAAAATAGGAAGGGCGTACCGTAACCCCTTCTACACCAACCGCCTGGGCTTGGAGTTTGAAATCCAGGAACACGGTACGACCGGGGATTGCCTCCACACGGGTAAGGGCCTTGGTGGCATAGCCAATCATCGAGACCTCCACCGAGTACTCCCCGGGCGGTAAGCCCTGGATGCGATACCGGCCTATCTCATCGGTAGCCGCGCCCAGTTCGGTACCCAGAACCACAACGTTAACCCCGGGTAAGGGCTGACCCGATGATGCGTCTCGCACCTGACCGGAAAATGCTCCCGGTTTGCTCTCCGCCGACAACAGCGCGAGCGCCAGTAAAAACCAACTCATCGTTATTGCCTCCTTAGGTCTGTAAGATGTTTATCTTTAATATTGACGATAAAGACGATGCAAAGCGCTTAAGGTTTCATTCCCTGCCCGCACTGCGGCAGACAACATTATCTTTAGATAAAGCCTTACTTCGCCCGACCCGTGTTGCAGTTATCGTGGGCAAACTTGGGCCAGGGGCTGTCTGCAAGCCCTTTGGAATCGGTGTGGATGGCGTAGAGATAACCATTATCCGCTCCGACGTATATAGTACCGTCATTACCTATTGCAGGGGAGGATTCTACGGATAATCCCATCTCGGACTCTTTGACCTTATATTTCCATTTCAAGGAACCATCAGGATTCAAGGCATAAAGATAGTAAATACCGCTTCCTACGTATATTACACCATTTGAACCTACTGCTGGAGAGGAAAACATGTGACTCCAGGTTTTGTATTTCCATTTAAGAGTACCATCCGGGTTAAATGCGTAAAGATAATCGTCCGATGCCCCTACATATATCGTGCCGTCAGATCCCACAGAGGGAGAGGTTCCGAAAAACCCGCCTGTTTCGTAATTCCACTTGAGATTTCCATTTTCATCCAAGGCATAAAGATAGTCGTCTACGCTTGTGAAATATATTGTACCATCGGCATCTATTACTGGTTGTGACCATATTGTCCATTCTGTTTCAAAACTCCACTTGATGGTACCGTCTGGATTCAACGCATATAAATGGTGATCACAAGAACCTATATACACCGTCCCATCAATTCCTACAACAGCTGAAGACAACACCCCTGTTTTGAATTTCCATTTAATAGCGCCATCAGAATTCAAAGCGTAGAAATAACCATCACGAGACCCGAAGTAAATCGAACCGTCAGAACTAATGGCGGGAGAAGATAACACCTTTCCATCTATTCGATAGCGCCATTCTAAGATTCCTTCCTGGTTTATTGCGTAAATACAACTATCTTCTGATCCTACCAGAATAGTGTTGTTTGAATTAATTGATGGCGAGGAAAAGATTTTACCTCCAGTTTCAAACCGCCATTTAAGAACCCCCTCGGGGTCAAGTGCATAAAGGAACCCATCATTTGAACCCACGTATATCGTCCCGTCATGCCCAATTGCCGGTGAAGACATAATAGAACCGCCTGTCTTGTACTTCCATTTGAGCGTACCCGGCTTGCCGGATTTGCACCCTGAGATAAGCAGGAGAATTGCACAAAACACTAAGATGCGAGGTACTTTACCCATTTTCCAAGCTCCTTTTTTGAATTCTTTGTGATCTTTGTGTTCTTTGTGGTTAGTCATTTCCGCCTGCCCGACCCGTGTTGCAGTTATCGTGCTGGAACTTAGGCCAGGGCGAGTCTGCAAGCCCTTTTGAGTCGGTGTGGATGGCATAGATACGACAATGCGTACCCACATATAATGTACCATCCTGTCCTATGATTGGCGCAGAATTACACCCATACTCAATTTCGTAATTCCACTTCAACTGCCCCAATGTATCTATGGCATAAACAGAGTTGCCTGAACTAATATATATGGTGCCGTTATGACCTAGTGTTGGCGAAGATACTTTACACTCCGTTTTGAAGCTCCATTTTAAATCGCCGGTCGAATCGATGGCGTAAAGACAACTATCACTTGAACCTACATATATGGTACCGTCAGAGCCAATCGTCGGCGAAAAAGACGACTCTAAGAAACCAGTTTTAAAGCGCCACTTCAAATTCCCCAATGTGTCTACGGCGAAAAGATAGCCGCTAGAAGGCACATAAACAGAACCATCTCTTCCTATTGCTATGTACGAACACCACGGGAAATACCCGGTTTCAGATCGCCATTTCATAATGCCTGATGAATCAATCGCATAAAGGTAATTGCCGGACCCTACGTAAATAGTACCGTCAAAACCTATTGCTAGGGCAGAAATTACAGAACTATCAATTTGATTACACCACTTCAAGTTACCGGAAGTATCAAATGCACAAAGGTAACCGTCTTTTGTCCCCAGGTATATTGTCCCGTCTGGGCCTATTGCAGGTTGCGAACTCCACATGTGGTTATCAGCTTGAAAATACCAATTCAATTTGCCAGTTGGATCTACGGCGAACAAGTCATAAAAGTCATCCTTTATATATATAGTGCCATCAGAACCTATTGCTGGTGA
>JAUVJT010000069.1 GCA_030592225.1 Candidatus Stahliibacteriota bacterium
GAAGACCTTGCCACCTACCTTGCCGAGATGGGCATTCGGGTAAAATACCTGCACTCCGAAGTCAACGCCATCGAAAGAGTGGAGATACTGAGGGGATTGCGCCTGGGCGAGTTCGACGTACTGGTGGGCATCAATCTTCTCAGGGAGGGTTTGGACCTGCCCGAGGTGTCGCTGGTGGCCATACTCGATGCGGACAAGGAAGGATTCTTACGCGATACCCGGTCCCTGATCCAGACCTCAGGCCGGGCCGCACGCAATGTCAACGGTCTGGTTATCCTTTACGCCGACAAAAAAACGCTGTCCATTCAGGCAACCATGAACGAGTGTAACCGCCGCCGCAAAAAACAAATCGCCTACAACGAAGAGCACAACATCACCCCCCAGACCATAAAAAAATCCATAAAACAGGTGATGGCCACCACCGAGGTTGCCGAGGGCAAAAAGAAATTTAAGGTTGATCTGGGCCACGAACCCGCTAACGAGGATGAGCGGCTGGAGATGATTGCGAGATTACGACAGGAGATGGGCGAAGCCTCCGAGCAGCTGGACTTCGAGAAAGCCGTCGTCTACCGCGACCGCATCACCGAACTCAAGCTCAAGATAGACAAGGATATACTGAAGAAAGGAACCCGACCGGGTTAAAATAGACTCAAAACCTCTTGGTTTGGCGCAAAGGGAAAACCACAAAAAATACGGTAAGAAAATCTTGTGGGAGGATTTCATAGAGTTTATGGAAAATCAATAGCCTGCACGAACAAACAGGAGTACCCGACCCGGAGACGTTGTGCCTTGTGAGGTACAGCACGCTATATCTATCATACATTAGCCCCTGTAATTTTGAAATTTGATATTTGAATTTTGCATTTTGAAATGGTCTCAGCGAAAGACACCCTGAGATAAAAAAATCAGTAGGGACACGGTAGAGCCTGCCCTGTGAGCGATTTGTATCGCTCATAGGGTATACGTCGCCCCTACTCCATAAGTCTCTGCTCCACTTTTGTTTTGACAACTCTACCGCACATCACTTCTTGACAATCCCCGATTTCTTGGTATCCTTCATAACCTTAAGCCAAAATTAAATTTAAGTCCTAAGGAGATTGATATCGCAAGTGTTCGCGGCAACTCGTTCAAGACCATCAGGCAGTGGGCTGAGAAACGTCTGGGCAAGGAGGAACATACACGGTTCGTCACCAGAATGGCGACTGAAGTAGCCCGCACTCATACCCAGGCCGAGTCACGCTTCTGGTATCCGCTCGAGCACCTCACCGCCATCTACGAACACATACTGACCGAGATCGGTAAAGGAGACGAGCGGGTTCTTGAAGAAGTGGGCAGCTTCATTGCCGAGACCGATCTTGGCGGAGTGCTGAAATCCCTTGTGGCATTCATCCCCATTACCAGAGCCATAAGCCGCACACCTTTCCTGTGGCCCAGATACGATGATTCAGGTGAGTTCAACGTGCTGTCGATTGATAAAGATGCTAAACGTGCGGCGCTTGAGCTTGCCGACTACGAAGGCGGGCCGCTACACTGCGTTATAATACGCGCCTGGCTCGAACGCGGCTGCGAACTCATAGGCGGCAAAGAAGTAGAAGTCAGGGAGACCAGGTGCCGCTGGAAGGACGGAGGAACGGTATGCCAGTGGGAATTAACGTGGAAGTAGTTGCTGCGATTGAAACCCTTTCCTGATCCGTAAAATCAAGGACTACCCCGGACGGCATCTTTGCGCACCCTGGATGGATTACCGGTCGCTACGGGGCAATTCTTCCCGCCAGTTCTTGTCCCAAATCAGTCAATTGGAATTCATTCTCGGACTGTTCCACCCAGCCCGAAGATTTCAACAACCTGAGGGAATTTCGCAGCACCCCCTCCAGAGCATACGCCGGTATCCGGGAACCAACGTGAAACCCAACCCCTTCCAGCAAGGCATCGAACTTCAAAGGCTCCTTGGCCCTGGCAAAGGTTTTTATTATTGCCGCCGAGGCTGTAGTACGCTTGAAAAACTCAACAAGGGATTCTTCCAGAGGTAGGGACATGCAAATCCTCCTTTAATCCTTCTGGTGCGGGACAAGGCATAAGAATCTTAATGTCTCTTGCCCGGTATTCTTAAAGTTGTGCATCTCGCCGGGTGAAACGAACACCGTCATACCGACCTTGATTGGCGCTTCGCCTTTCTGGCTGACCACCGCACCCTCACCTGCCAACACGTAAACCTCGTGCTCCCAGTCGTGGGAATGGTAAGGACTGTATCCGCCCGGTTCAATCTCAAACTCACGCATGGCAAAGTTGGGCGCATCGTCGGACTTGGAGATAAGCCAGCGTATCCTGGCCCCCTTTGCTCCTTCTACCTGCACCTTATCCTGTTTGACATCAGTGACGCGACGAACCAGCATGTAACCTCCTTGGATTTCGATACACTATACTTGGTGCAAAGGAATTGTCAATTGGCATCTTTTAACAACCCGGTTATCTCAGAAGATAGGAGAAGTCTGTAGGCTGGAGCCTGACTGGTTTTGTATGCAGCAGAATGGCGCACCGGGACACGCGGAACCATCTCAGGCTTTATACCCACAGAACGGGATTGCGGCAAAATACGTTCCTGACGCCTGGATAAATCGGCTGAGATGCAGGCGGCTGAGCGTTTCACCGCATCAAAGATTATTCCGGGAGCAATCCCCAGTTCCTTTGCAGGCCGGAGATTGATGCGGTAAAGATCGCCTTCAGGCGAGATGCGTTCGGCAAAAGGTTCGGCGTTCTCAAAATCAAGCGAGTCCCATTCATCTTTGAATGACCTCCAGGCCGATTGCGGAGCGGAAAGCAGATGCTCGCTCCCATACACCGCCTGGAAGATGAGTTTCAACTTGTCCTGCTCAGCAAGCTCACCGTGAAGCGCCTGTTGGTCGGCAATTATCTCAGCAAAGGACACCGAAGCTGAAAAATCATCGGGAGGTCTGGGGTACGAATATGAAGGAAACTCGGTGCCCACGATTTCTCTGGACAGTATTGAGTGCTTTATTCTAACGTCTCCAAAGGACAGTTCATGGGTTCTTTTAAGAAGTGCGTCAAGTATCCTCAGGTAGGCCTTTTGCCTGCGCAATGGATCAAACGTACCCAGAACAAAAGTGGACAGCACGAACCCGCCCGATGAAAAAAACACACTGGTCACGGGCACGGTCCCTTCCCGGACAGGTTCAAGCCAGAGAAGCTCTCCCATGCGGCAGCGCCTCCTTTAATCTAGTGCACTACTATAAACTTACCGGTTACCGCGGTTCGCGCGTTGGGAAGCCAGGCATCTTCACTCTCGGCACTCAAACGATAGATGTAGACGCCGTTAGGCAACGACCTGGCGTCAGCATCGAGACCGTCCCAGAAATAAGCGCCGAATCCCGCGGGGTAGGAAACCGACGCAAGTCGCCGCACCAGGCGTCCGCTTACCGTAAAAATCTGAACAGATACCCTGGAAGCGGCATTAAGATCGAAAGTAAACTCAGCGGCGCCGGAGACCGGGTTAGGATAAACCAGGGGATCTGCAATCTCGAGTTGGCGCACAAAAGAAGTATAGATGGTGAGTTCATAATCTTCTGAATTGAGTAAATTGTCGACGGCGTGAACGGTAAGGATGTTTTCCTCACTGGTAAGATTTAGTGGAATGTCTGCCGCGCCTTTCGTGGCAAGTTCGCCTCCCGTGATTTCATAAGAGAAGTAGTTCGCCAGACTGATGACCTCATCATTAATGACAAGACTGAGTGAGTCGCCTTCCCAGCCGGCCAGACCGGTAAGATTTATGCCTGACGGGTCTTCAAGCTCAACCGTGAGTGTAAAAGACGGAGGCAGGGTATCTCCATCTGTGATTTCGGCTCCATCGGCCAGAAAACGGACTGACGGGCCCTGGTAGTCGGCAATCGTGAGAAGAGCGCTATCCACCTCTATTCCATCAATCTGGTAGGTGTAGATTGAATCCTGGTCTGCGCACACAACCCGCCAGTACGCGGAGTCGCCTTGATTTATACCGGCAGGAACAATAAAACGCAGGGTTTGTTCTCCTGCATCAACGTCGCCGGCGGCGCGGTAAAGCAACTCGCCTGATGAATAATAAGGTGTAGCACGACGTTCAGAGGTTTTCAGCCTCCAGTCGCCCCGAGCGGTGGTAAACCATTGAGTGGAAGAAGACGAAGGCTGAAACGTAATTTCAGCAGTATCGCCGGTAACGAACGTATCTGCCTCGTCGCTTAAACTCAATGCAGTGGGAAACAGCATGGGAACTCCCGGATCTCCCAGCAACACGTATAGAATATGGTTATTTCCGTCAGCAAGGCGCATATTGTAGAAAAGATCACCTATATTGGCATGCTTGAAATCCCGGAATGCTTCCAGCAGGTGAACCGACAGGGTTTCATTGTCCCTTGGTCCGGTTGCCTTGGTTGCGGCGATGGAAGCAATGGTTCCACCCCGCTCATGACGCACTAGTTCCTCTGCAACGCATTCCCACCTGGTATCTTCGAACCGACCGACCCCGCATGAATATAACAAAGCCAAAGGAAGCCTGTTCCCGTTGTGCAGGCGTGGAACGTCGGTGTTGAGGAAAACCTCTTCATGCGTCAACTGACTCCCGTTGCCATGACCGAAGAATATCCAAAGCAGTTCCCCCAGGTTAATCGCGTCAATCAAGGCAACCTTGGCATCTGGTTTTTGTCCGCCAACCAGCGTATAACTGGAAAGGTAAACCTTAACCGGCTCGAATTCCGGGTAAAGGTAGTGTTTGGCGATATTTTCGTTGATGGGAATGTGATTAATACCATCCGTATCCGGAGGTGCACCTTCCCAATCGTCGTCGGCCAACAAAAGAACGCGGGCGCTCCACTCACCGAACGGCTCCGATTCGTACGCCTTGATTTTATCCAGAATTGCATAAGCCTCCCTTAAATCACGCGCCGTTATACGCCCGATAACCACCTCAGGCATTGAGCCGCCCTCATCGAAATCTCCAAACCATATCTCTCTGGCCGCGGCTACAGATTGGTACACGTTGGGATCTATCACGTAACCCGAGGTGTAGATTGGAAAGTACTCCGGTCGGGAGGAAAATTCGAGGTTGTTTTTGTAGTCGTAGGTTCCGTCGCCCAGAATCAACACGTAGAACGCCCGGCCACCGCTTTTATCATAGACAAAGGAAAGGAAGTGACGAACGGCCTGCGGCTCGGCCAATCCGTAACCAAAGTCCCGGACTATATCGGCCAAATCAATCGCAGCCGTTTTTGGCGAGCTGACGCCGGGTACCTGGAGATTCTCGGCGCGATATTCGGCAAAGGCCTGGGCCGCCTCAAAATTTTCGCTGGTGGACACAACCAGGTAATCAGCATCCCAATTCACCTCCCACAGCGCTCCAGGCTCCGACTTCTGAAGCCCCGGAGTCGGAAGTTTGCGCTCTTCCGTTATCCACACGGGTATGCGCGAAGCTATCCTGGGACTCATGCAGAGCTTCCCGCGATCGAGCTGCCAGTCAGTCATAATCACCGGATCGGCAGGATTGCTGACATCGAAAAGGAACGGGGCTGACTTAAGACCGCTCAAAGCATAAGTGCCCTGCCCATCCATTTCAACCCAGAACTCGCCGTGCTTAAAGGTAAGCTCACGCTCGCCCACAACCCTTATCCAGTCAGGATACAACTTCTGTTGTCCCGCTCCAAAGGTCTCAACCCGAAGAGACAGTTCTTTTTCTATGACTATATCCGGGGAAACAACGGTATAGTATGGAGGATTTGTCCCCTTACCTGCCACCTCTATACGATAAAAGGTATCGTCCCCGACCGATAAACTAAAACCTGTCTGCTCGGTGGTGGTGTAGGTTCGAGAAATAAAGGTGTCTATACCGACCATTCCGGCAAGGTCGAGAGTAAAGGTGACGGTATCGTCAATCTCTTCCCATAACCAAAGAAATCCGGAACGGCCCGGGCATTTGTGATCTTCCTCAAAGTGAAGCACAGCCTGGGCAGTGCTCAAAGCGTCTTCCGGATCATCAGACAAAGGGTGCACCGGACGCGTACGTATGCGGCTGCCTTCGCTTCTGCCCCATGTCAACCAGTATACGTTCTCCCTGACAAACGGATTAACTTCAACGCTGCGTTCAGCAAACTGCCAGCGGTTCGCGCCGCGCGCGAAGAAAACCACGTAATCCTGGCGATCAAATGTCCCGTCATCTTCACCGTGAACGTACACGGGAAGCTCTGCAAGCGTATCGGGCATGGGACCTGCAAAATCTCGTTCACCGGGATACAGCAACCGAAGGGTTCGCGGGGCAATCTTTTTAGGATCGATGCCCGCCTTCTTCAAATCCCGGTAACGAATCCTGTAGACTCCATCTTTCGCAATAGTTACTTTTACCCAGTTTGTCGATTCGCCAAAGGGATTGGGAGCAACAGGCTGAGGAGCGAGACGCCAATCCTTGCTCTGCTCATAATTCAGGATATTTCGGGCATAGATGCGTTCGGCTGGATCGTTCCTTAGGGGCGCCGGCCTGGTATCTCGCGGTTCCTCGAACGTTACGTTCAGATTTACCCCGTCATAGAGCACCAGGCTCCGCCTGGTATAATCATATCTCAAAGGCGTGACTTCGATAACGGCCACCCTGCACCCGCGCCACCGGGTAAGGTAAAAGGTCACCGGTTCAAGGGTATCTGCCCAGCCAAGTTCCGGATCAGGCTCCGGTCCTATACCCGGTGATTCATAAACGGAGAGCCGTACGCCCCTTAGCTCGCGTGACGCACCAAAGGAATAGCTGAAGTTCACCTCCCCTTCCGGAGGCACTCCAAGCACGATGCGATAACGCGGCAGGGCTGGTCCCCCCGGCTTTCCCACCGCAAAAGCGCCGGGGTAGAATGCAGGAAGGTTAATCTCGCCATGGGACTGCAAAACGTTGATTTCCGATGGAACTTCCAATCTGACCCGAACCCCGTCAGAGGTGGTGGATATAAGCCGCGGCTGCGCCCATATGGCCGTTGCCGCGAACAAAAGGTAGAGGTTAATTTTTTTCATGCTGTCTCCCTGTCCTCCTGTTTGACGATCCCATTCCCGAAAGAATGGATCTGTTTATTCTCATGACAAACCAATTCCCATATCTCTCGATTATAGTATAATTTGTCTTTGCGGCAAGTGCATTGAAGGAACTCTAAGAAATTTCCACCCTGTCATAGGCAGGTTCCCTTACACTCACCCTTTCTTTCTTGAGCACAGTAACTATTGATTCGACGCTGAAGTATATGAACCCACAAGCGTAAAGGAATATGAACGGAAGAATTGCAAACTGCATGGTCACCGAAGCGTAGACAGCGGTCGCTATAAGGTAGCACGCCAGAAACAGCTCCACAAACGTCGAGGGTTTCAGCTTTGAGCGATACGCCCTTTTGTATCCGGGATTACTGCGATCCATAACGTTGTATTTTGGTGTCCGCACAAACTCCGATGCCTTGCCAATGAATCCTTCGACGACCGCAATGCTGTTGTTTACGGAAAGCGCCATTATCGCGGAGACGACGAAAGGAATTGCTGCAAGCCTCGATTTCCAGTCGGAATAAGAGTCTCTCTGAGCGTAGAAATAAAGAAAGAAATACGGAAAAGCCCCAACCGTAAATATGCTCATGAATGCAAAGTAGGTACGATAATCAATGCCTGAAAAACGCACCAGCAACAGCGGCAGCGTAAGGACACCGAGCATGAACATAAGGGGATACACCAGATGCGCGGTAACGTGCATCACCGCCTCAAATTTATCCAGAAAACTCAAGTTGCTTGCAAAAATAGAAGGCAAAAGCTTTTTGGCTGCCTGGATGGTTCCCTTGGCCCAGCGGAACTGCTGGGATTTGAAACCGGCGACGTCTATGGGAAGCTCGGAAGGACTTCGCAGGTCGTTGAGATAGATGAACTTCCAGCCTTTAAGCTGTGCGCGAAAGCTGAGGTCAACGTCCTCGGCAAGGCAGTCGCCGTCCCAGCCGCCCGCGTCTTCGATGGCGCGTTTACGCCACACGCCCGCTGTCCCGTTAAAGGTCATAAAATGACCGAAACGATTGCGCATCTGCTGCTCTATGGTGAAGTGTTGATCCAACAGAATGGCCTGGACTCTGGTAAGCAACGAATGGTTGTAATTTATATACTCCCATCTGGATTGAACGACCGCGACCCCGGAGTCTGCAAAATGTGGAATAGTTTTTTTTAAGAAATTGGAGGGGGGGAGGAAATCGGCATCAAAAACAGCGACTAAAGAAGCCCTGGTTTTCGCTAAACCCTCAGTAAGCGCACCTCCCTTGTAGCCTTTTCGATCAGTTCGATGCAGGAGCCGGATACGAAAACCCTGCCCCTTGTAGTAATCAACCAGACGACGGCATATATCCGTTGTCTCGTCCGTGGAATCGTCAAGCACCTGTATCTCAAGCTTGTTGCGGGGCCAGTCCAGCCTGCTCACCTGAACCAGGAGACGTTCAACCACGAACTTCTCATTGTACAAGGGCAGCTGGACACACACCAGGGGATACTTATCCAAGGGCTTATCCTGCGGACCCTTTCTGTGCCTGGAACGCATGTAATAAAAAAACATAAGCCATGCGTGCATGGCATAGGTCGTAAGTACGATGATTACAACCGCGTACAGCGCAAGAACGAGGTCAAATCTCATCATCTAAGTCTCTCCTGACCCACGAACAGTAACTGTCCTCTAAACGGTTTGCGCAGTTTTATACCCAACGCAACCGCCTCTGCATAAGTGGTTACGTTCGCTATCCTAATCAAATCTGTGGGATTGTCAACCGCGAGCACCTCGTACAGGGCCCCGTCTACCGCCAGGCCGAGATAATCAAAGCTGCGCGAAGAAGGTTCAGATTTGGCAAGAACAAGCTCCAGCACCGGCCGGCTGAGCGAATCGAAGGCCACCTCCGCCGATTTGACATGGGGAACAGCCACGGTATCGGCGACGTGAAATATATCGGAAAGCTCCCCACGGGTGTTGATCTGAGGACCGACACCTTCGAGATTAAGCCCAAGGATAACAAGTTCACCCGGTTCGCCAAGCATCCGGGCGGTAAGTTTGTCAACCGGAAAGGTAACGCCAACCTGGAGATTGCCGTTTCTGATCTGCATGCGTGACGGGCGTCCCGCATCATCGAGACGCCGCTTGAGCGTGGACTTCGCCTTACCCAACCTCCCCCAAGCGAGATTGTAAGTAAGCCTGAAGTTCTCAGAAAAGGGAATTCTGATCTTGCGCCGCCTGTTTATTTTGCCGACTGCAAAACGGAACTGTATATCGCCATCCTCTGACTGAGCCAGTATCTCCCTGGCAAGCAGGGTGCGCCTGTCAACCACAAGTTCGCCGGTAAACTTCTTTTTAAATCCAACGTCAAGGTATGCCAGATTCGGCTTGAAGGAATATGAAAGCGTTTTATTTGTTTCCTCGATTAATTCGAATCCCTTGCCTTTTCTGCGTATGAGCGCCTGGCGAATGACCCTGTCGGCCTGTTCAAGAATCTTTCCCTCCTCACTCTTGGGATGCGGCACCCATTCCGCGCCCTCCTTGTTGAGCTGAAAATCGCCGGCAGCCGCCAGATTAAGCGCGCGTTCCTCTTCGCCCAGTTTCCACGTCCCACGAAATCTTAAGGCATCGGGCAGCACAACGCTGCCCCTACCCGCAACCTCAAACTGCATGGGGTTGCTGGCAAGATAATAATCGAATCCGAATGACCGCTGCTGCTTAAGGGCTTCCCACGCATACAGGGGAACCTCGGAATAGGTGAGGTCTGCAGGTGGTCTGGTAACGCGCACGCAACCCGCTAACCCCAGGATGAAAAGCGCCACAACCGAGAAGACACAACGTTTCATTAAAAATCCGCTCCCAGCCTGAAATGAACTCGCCACACATCCCAGCCCTTATCGTCGGGGTTCAGCTTCTGATAAGGCCTGGCAAAATCGAGTTTCAGCATAAA
>JAUVJT010000142.1 GCA_030592225.1 Candidatus Stahliibacteriota bacterium
CGCAGATTTCGCAGATTACACCGATTTTCTGTTAAGTTTCGCATATACATACCTTACTTAGGTTGGTTAATTTCCGCTTTGTGCCCTTTGTGTGCTTTGTGGTTATTTTCACACATACTCCTAGTCGCAAGTTAAACATTAACTTACGGTAAGTTTGGGAATCCGTCCGGGATTTACCAATTGTGTGTGAAAAGGAAAACCCCGGGCGGAAACCCGGGGCCAAATTCTACAAAAAGAGTAGGATTAAACTACGGGCATCCCTTGGTCAGGGACAGAGTAAAACCGATCACCAGCATCGGTCCCCACAGGTTGTAGTTTAATCTTTCTCTCATCTAATACTCCTAAACAAGTCAATAGTTAACCCTGAATTATACGTACTTCCACCACCTTGTCAAGTTTTGTGCAACCATTCACGCTTATATACAGTGCAAGTGCGCTTTTTGAGGGGGGTTGACAAGGGGGGGTAGATGGGTACTATTTCATCATGTCTAGGAATTTCCATGAGGTTTGGTATAGAATCAAGGAAAGTATATCATATAGTGAGAAATCCTTTACGAATAAAGAGATTGAGATATGACAGAAGAAGTGGTTTCCTTAGAATGTCCAAGATGTGGGGCTCCAGTAGGCAGAAATGATAGGATGTGTGGACACTGTAAATCTCCTATGTATGTTAAATCAGTTAAGGAAGTTACCACTGTCATCAGGAGCGGTAAACAGGATAAAAATCCTCAGCAAATAATGAATGACTACATCAATTTTTACAACAAAAAGTTACTCCAAGATGAATCACATCTCGATTCATTATTGGCTCTGGGTCTGTTCTATATTGAAACAAAACAGGGGGAAAAGGCCATTGAGAAACTTGAAAAAGCCAAAGACCTTTCACCAGCAACCGCATCAATATACTTCTATCTTGCTTTAGCCATGGTGTTTAAGAGACGTCCCAGAGTTATGACAAAAATGGAGGTACAAAAGGTTGAGGAACAATTGGAAGCAGTCAGATGTATCGATTCCGAGTTTGGTGTAGCTGATTTGCTCCTTGGAGCGGTTAAGTACGATTTTTACATTATGAACGGCTTGAGACCTCCGGCGCCTGGCCATGATGAATTGATCAAATCGGCAAGGAATAAGTATCTTGATCCGGATGATGCAGCCAAGATGCTTGAATTATGCTCCTTTAGTGGCAATCCTGTATTACGCAATATGCAGGAGATGGATTTGTGAAAGGAGCCTATGTCTCATGTTGTTAAAGAAGACGTCACAGTTTATAATACTATCAAAGGAGGAGTAAGATGACTAACTCTCCGGTATCTTACGACGCAAGTCAAAAGCAACGTATGATCAATCACTTCTTTAAAGGAGTGGAACCCTCTTCGGCTGGAGGAGGAGTAACTCTCATTGTGCTCGGATCCATAGGATTATTACTGGGTATAGGGTTACTGACAGCCCTGGAATATGAAAAAGCCCCAGGAGGTGCTGCACTCTTTGTGGGTTTGCTTTTTTTAATCATCGGTATTTCGGTAGTCGCATCCCGAGCTTCAGCGAAGAAAAAATTCTGGGCGGAGATGCCTTCTAGGCATCAGCTGGATGAGTGGCTTAAGGAAGACATTGAACGTTTGAAGAATGAAGCTCGGATGAAACTAGGTATAGAAGAAAGCGAGCTTGCCGCGGACCCCATCTTCTTCATGACCCCCTTATCTCACGGGATCGATTGGTCATTTCTCGACTCCCGCATAGACAGTTCTTTTTACCTCAACCGCGCCAGGCCCAAGATGGGAATAAACTGGCCGGTGCCATCTTCCCACCAGCTGGAGTACGTGTTCCTTACCGACCAAATCGTACACATTTACAAGACATGCTGGTCACAGCTTTACGACAAGAAGAGCTACGAAGAAACCGAAGAGTATTACCTCAAGGACGTTCTCAGCGTATCGACCGAAACCATGCCTCTTATGCAGGGCGTAAGCTTGAAGACAATTATGTTGAAGTTACCGGGTACTGAAGTCAGGCTCTCCAACGACGAATCGGACGCAACCCGACGCGCCGGCGACATACTCATCCCCACCACGCCCATGGACAAGACCGTGGCTGCCATAAAGACCCTGGTTAAAAGTGCCAAGACGTAGATCAATAAGTAGATTCTAAGATGATCATGTGCTGGTACTTGCTTATTCTGGCTTTTTTAGCAGCGGTGATCGCGGTCGTCGTCATGTTGGCCGTACGCAAGGTCAAGTGCAGCATCTATAACTGGGAAGGTCCTTACAGCGAGTGGCGAAAGCTTAAAAGTTGTCCCAGGTGCGGCAATGAACGATACACTTCTCTCAAAGGTATAAAACAGTAAAGAACAGCAAAATTGAAGTTACAAGGTTGCCCCGCCGTCATTTCCCCCTTTGCGCTCCAATCAACCCACGCCGCTGTATCGCGGCCTACGCTATTATTGAACGGACTAGAGAGTCCATTCTCCACTACATCCAACTCGCCAGGATTTCAACCTGTCCAACTTTTGACCAGCTTTTGTCCACCTTTTGGGTATCTTTTGACCACCTTTTGACCAGCTTTATTTTGGCCTCCGCCTGGCGTTTCCCCTTGACTCTTTGCCGATTGCAGGTAGGGTTAGCTATGCTTACCTTTCAGTCAACCTTGACATCTCAGTTCCCCAACCTATGCTTAAAGCACAAGAAAGGAGCGCTATGCTGGTACAATTCACCATGTTTCCCACCGATAAGGGCGAGAGCGTATCCGGCTACGTGGCCCAGGTTATAGACGTTTGCGATGAGTCAGGCCTGCCCTACAAGCTGGGGCCAATGTCCACCTCAATCGAAGGTGAATGGGACGAGGTGTTTGGTGTTATCAAGGCCTGCCGGGATAAGCTGCGCAAGGTCTCGAACCGTGTCTACATCGTTATCTCGGTAGACGACCGCAAGGACGCCAAAAACCGCATCGAGGGAAAAATCAGTGCCGTGGCGGCAAAGCTGGGTCGGGAACCTTTGGTGTAACGGTTCGTCAAGTTGACATCTTCACGAGTTTGCATAAAGTAATCTCATGCTGTGGAATGATGACGCTTGGTTCCTAAAGGTTCATAAGGACGCAAGGGCCGCTGAAAACGCCGGCGATACCCATAACGCCGAGCGGTTCTACCGGTCTTTATACGAAAAAGCCATACAGGAAGGTGAGCGCGAGACCATCCACGCGGCGCGGCTGGCATGGATACATTTTTTAATTTTCGCCTGCCGGTACGACGAAGCGCGGCTTGAGACCGAGCGGTTTCTGCCCGAACTGCCCGAAGGCGAGCAGAGCAGGTACCAGTTGCGCATGTACTCCGCAAGCATCGCCTACTACAAGAATTCCTACGAGGAGGTGGTAAACATTACCCAGCGGCTTCTTTCCGCGCCGGAGTGCTCGATTAAAATCAAGGTTGAGGCTCTCAACAGCCTTGCCCTTGCCAGGCGTCACATGGGTATGCTCGAGCAGGCGCTGGAGCATTTCCACGAGGCGCTGCTCATGGTGCGTCGCCATAAGTTGCTGGATGACGGGCATTACGACGGCAACATCGCGCTGGTGTACGAGGATCAGCACCGCTACTCCGAGGCTCTGGCCGCCTACCAGGTGGCGCTCAAGAAGGCAAAGAAAGCTGGAGATGAGGAGATGGTGGTATTTGCGTTGACCGGGGTAGGCGAGATAAAGCGTCAGTTTGGGTTATTTACCGAGGCGAAAGAGGTGTTTGACCAGGCTGTTGCCAGGGCCGAGAGCATGGACAACAAATTGATGGCGCAGAACCTGCACGTGCTCATGGCCGATCTGGAACGGGAGCAGGGTAATCTGGTTGCGGCGTTTGATCATGCCACCGCGTCTATTCTTCTCTCTCAGGAAGAGGATATCCCCGAGTCCGAAGCCGAAGCGCGATTGATCAGCGGCTGGATACTTCTGGATCGTGCCCAGGCCAACGATGCTGCATCTGCCCTGAACCATAGTCGGCGCATAGCCGAGATATACACCGAACTGGGTCTTGATTTCGGGCTGGCCTCGGCTCTAACCCTTCAGGCGGCGGCGCTGCTGGCTCTGGGCGAGGCTGATAAGGCGTCGAAGGCGGCGCTGCAGGCCATCAAGCTTGCCGAAGGCGAGGAAGGCGAGGGGGGCGATGAGGATGAGCTTACCTATTACACGGCGTTCCGGGCGCTTACGGCGCAGGACAAACCCGATGAGGCCGCTGACATGCTGAGACGCGCCGCGCAGATGGTGCAAGACAAGGCGGCCAACGTTCCTTTTGAGGTGCGGAAAGATTTCCTGGCCAGACCGAGGAATAAGGAGATTCTGGCGGCCCTGGCTGAGTTCTCCTGATGCTTTCGTCATCGCGAACAATCGGTTGTCTCTTTTGGATGCGGGGAAGCGCGGCATTCTCAAACCACCTCGTGGGGAAATCTCCAGGTTAGTCTTAAGGTATTGGTTAGCGCCACATATGAGACTGTTGCTTTTCCCTGGTCGGTCGCAGTGACGTGAAGAGTGTTATATCCTTAAAGACCAGGAACGCATGTTCCTGGATATAGTGAAAATACCCCGAAGGGGTACGGGGTGTTGCGGGGTGTTATCTCCTTGTGACCGGAGCGTATGCTCCGGCTTATTGTGAGAATACCCTATGAGATGCGGTAAAATTGGCATCTCAAGGGGCAGACTCTGCCCCGGAGGGGTACGGTGTTATGGGTTGACAACCAATCGCTTTCCCATAGACTTTTCTTAAAAGGAGGATACATGCGTAGAGTTCTTATTCTGGGAGTCTTGGTTGCTTTAGGCCTTTGTGCCGAGCTTTGGGTGAACGCCATCCGTGACCCTGGTGCTGAGCTGGGGCAAGGTAATTGGGAGACGGAAGTATGGGAAAATCCTGACTTTCCAGGTTCTGGTGACAGTGCACGGGTTGATTCTCACGACTCAAGCAGGGCTTATGAAGGGGATTACTCCTTCCTTACGGATACAAAGAAAAATCCTAGTATAGGCTGGGCAGAATGTTATACTATTTGTCACCAGTCACTTAAAGTTCCCAAGGCGGTTCAGGATATTGACAGCTGTTTCTGGGTATTGTACGTTGCTAATCTTCCCACAAACTTTTGGAATGAGATATTCATTATATTCAGATCAAAAGAAGGAAAGAACATCAGATGGGTGACCGGAAACTACGATGATACGCCTAACGACACCCTATATTCGATAGGGTATCCTACTCCAGATACAGGAATATGGACAGAACATGGTGGGGATTTTTACAATTCATGGGTAAAAGGTATAGGTTGGCCTATCTTAGACACCATAGTTGAGGTTCAGCTTAACTCGTGGGGATCAGGATTAGAAAGTGGAGCTTGGTACGGCCAGGAAGTCTCATGGGATAATTTAGAGCTTCGCTGCATCGCCTACTACGACTACGCTGCGGAAAGCATAGATTCAGACCCGTGGGAGAGCGTCCCGCGGTCATATACGCCCATTGCCACCTTTGCCAATAAGGGCAAGCTGGACGACTTCTCCACCTGGGTGTTTGCCGAGATATACAGACACGACACCGAGGAGGTGGTGTTCAAGGATTCGGTCGAGGTCAGCATACCGTCGGATGGCTCTGAGCAGGTAACCTTTGCAACCTACCAGCACA